>NZ_JADMVE010000001.1:848405-1088264 GCF_015547515.1 Eubacterium sp. 1001713B170207_170306_E7 | reverse complement strand
GTTTGTGTGTTTTTAATCATTCCACTGAAAATGCACAAAGCTTCTGTCATAATAGCGGATGGTCTTCAGGCCATACCGCTCACCCGCGTCTGCCACCGCATCGACGGTGTAGCCATTGTCGGCATAGACGGCAATATCGGCCGCCCGTCCCAGTTTATGGTAGGAATCCGGCACGCCGCCGACTTCTGCGTTGAGGATTTCACACCTTACGCCGGAGGTCACAACCAGGGGAATCCCCAGGTCTCTCCGAACCTCCTCCAGTTTTTCGATGAGCGTCCGGTTCATCGGGACTGGAAACCCATCGCAGTATTTGCCGCCGCACTCACATTTAAACTCCTGCATATTAAAATGCTCGGTTACCTGTTCCTGTGGGTCAAAAGCCGGCGCCGGATCGCCTGCGGCATAGTCAAACAGGGCGGCTTCAGTGTTATAGCCGACGATGCCGTCAGCGTTGAGTCCAAAATCGGCCTGCAATGCTTTGACGGCCGCATCGGTTAAGGGGCCTGGAAGGCCATCCACCGGGCAGCCGCAGCCTTTTGCGTTTAACTGCGCCTGTATGCCGCGCACCTGCTCGGACAGGTGGTTTTTTGTCACCGGACCGGCAATGCCGTCAGTCTCAATGCCATAGCCTTCCTGGGCCCGCCTCACCGCCGCCTGGGTTTCGGGACCGTCGAAGCCATCGACCGTCCCCGGCGCGTAGTTGCAGAGCTTAAGGGCTTCCTGAACCTGCGTTAAGGTCATCTCCATTATTTTTCACCTCCATCTTTGTCTTTATCAGAATCTTTAACACCTGGCGTTGTAGGATCAATCAAAATCCCCAATGTAACTGCACATAAAACAATGGCCGACAATATTTTCTCTATTAAAGAAATATTCAGTTCAAAGGTTAAATAACTTTGTATATACTGCAATATTAAAACTACCAAACCCACACATGCAGCCCAAAACGCTTTGTTTTTTAAGCGGTTTTTCCATTTCAAATAAGCATCACCTCATTATTATGACAGAGAGCCTACTTAATCCGTTCCTCAAAACGTGTCAATTGCTCTGTCGTTTTTTGTATTTTCTTATCTAATTCCCTTATTTCATTTTGATTAGAAATGACTTGTTCATTCAAATGCTTTATATCGTTTTTTAAAGCACCCATCTGTTTTCCTTCATTTTTAACATTATCGCGATAAATAACAAATCCGAAGGCTATACTTGTGAGGATTCCCACAATTATTATGATGGTCTGAAACTCAGACACATGATCACCTCCAGATAAAGCAGGCTCTTCAACTGACACTTTTATCTTAGCATGATTTTTGACAATATGCTGTACACAAATTGTCACATGTTTTTTCAGTCTGGCTAAGTATGATAATATTAATAATTGATTATAAACTGGGCTGACAAATTTATGGTGTCAGCTTTTTATTTTATGTTTATGGAACTGAACTAAATGGATAGATTACAGCGAAGTTTAATTGGAACTTAGTTACATGATTATTTGCGTTGATTACATTTTGATATAAAAATAGGGTAAAATACTTGAATGCGCTCTATAAACAGGGTAATATTAAGGTGTGCTAGTACAAAAATATTTTTGAAAGACTTTTTGAAAAAATTTAGGAAGGAAGTTGTTAAAATGGATGCAATGGTAAAAAAATCACAAATGTGGTTGAATTCAAATTATGGAAGCTATGGTTACGATCGATTTCCAACAGTAACTGAAGATGGACAAACCGGTTGGGGAACAATAAATGGTTTGATAAGAGCTTTGCAGATTGAATTAGGAATACAAGAGACTGCAGATAACTTTGGTGATGGGACAATTTCAAAATTCAAGCAAAGATACCCAAATGGAGTTGTGCCACAAGAAGACAACGATAAAACACTGAATAATGTGTATGGAATTATTCAGTGCGGGTTATGGTGTAAAGGATATTCTACGGGAACCAGTGAAATTACCAAATTTTTCAGATCTGGAACTGCTGCTGGTGTGATGGAATTAAAAGAAGACGCTGGGATTAATGCGACAAATGGTACAGTTACTTTAAACGTTATGAAAGCGCTATTATCAATGGATCAATTTAAAGTATTGAGTGACTATGGTGGTACGATACAAATTGCGGCAATACAACGGACGTTAAATTCAAAATATGAAAATTATATTGGATTATCGCCTTGCGATGGTCTTTATGGACGCAAAATGAATGACTCGATGATTAAAGTTCTCCAAGCTATTGAAGGATATAGTGTTGAAGATGCGACTGGAAATTTTGGAGATGGAACGAAAGCAAATTTAATTCATATTTTACTACCGTCTTCGGGTAATAGTGAAGCAGTATTTCTTGCACGCTATGCGTTGGTATGCAATGGTTATGATGTCAACATACTGAGTTCAACTTGGGATTCAGCATTAGCAGCTAAAATTACCGAATTCCAAAGTGATTTAGCTTTACCAGAAACAGGCACAGTAGATGTCAATACCTGGATGTCTTTATTATTAAGTAAAGGAAATCCAGATCGAGGTAGTTTGGCCTGTGATACGCGTTTTGAGATGACAACAGGGCGATTACAGTATATTCTTTCACAAGGTCACCAAATTGTAGGGAGATATCTTACTGGTGGAGATTTTAAAGAACTTAGAATGGGCGAGCCGCAAAGAATCTTATCGGCAGGAGTTCAATTCTTTCCGATTTTTCAGGAATCTCCCGGTAACATTGAGGCGGCACTAGAATACTTTACAGAACAAAATGGAAGGCGTGATGCGGAAACAGCAGTTCATCAAGCGAATGTTCACGGAATTCCAAGCGGTAATGTAATATTTTTCGCTGTCGATTTTGATGCTACAGAAGATATGATTAACAGTACCGTTTTGCCATATTTTGAGGCACTGAAAGACAAGATGGATACATTAGGATCACCCTATAAAATTGGTGTTTATGGAACTAGAGCAACGAGTCGTGCAGTAATCAGTAATCATTATGCAGTTACTTCCTTTGTTAGTGACATGTCTACAGGTTATAGCGGTAATATGGGTTACAGAATTCCCGATAATTGGACTTATGATCAATTTCACGAATATAGTGTTGATAATTGGGATTTAGACAAGGTGGCTTATTCAGGACAGTATCCAGCTGTTACAAGTTTATTGAGCAATCCTGTTTTTGTTGAGGCAGCAACCAGAAATATCCGTGACGGTGACTCTTATACTTACTTGGGTAGTTTAAAACAATTTACAAGTGGTAGTGGACGTGGATTTAGAGTTTTAGCAACAGGTATGCGTGTTCATGCTGATTACTTTTCAAATAACACAAGTGGGGTTGGCGAATTAGAATTAGTATGCGCCAGTACAGGAGAAACATTAGGTTTTATTTCTATATCGAATGGTGGAACAAGCGAGGTGCATTTCAGCGTTGTCTATGGCGAAATTTACTATTTTAGATATACATCAAAGGTACCAGGAATGGGTCTAACGCCAGGGAATTTTGATGTTTGGATTACAACAGATTATTTAATTTAGTTTTAGAGAAGGAGCTAGGGCTCCTTCTCTCTTGAATTATTTAATATTTAAGTATAGGGGTTAAACTATGAAAAAAAAGTTAAAAATTTGTTTTTTATGTCTTTCAGTTGTATTATTATTGCTATTTCTTTCCTTTGTGCTTCTTTCATGGGGAGTATTAAGTCAAATTAATTCAGATACTTCTATTACTAAAGAAATCGAGAATGAAAAGAAAAACATAAAAACTAATCCAAAAACTTCATCCGATATATATATTGAGTCATATAATGAGCTTTATGCAGCAACTGAAAATTATACAAGTTGGGAACCAATAGACAGTTCAAACTCTCAAACAGTTTATGAAAATATCTTGAATGTATCCGGAATAAAGTCTACCATCGTAACGTTGTCTGATAACGATGGCCTTTATCTTAATGATGAAGGGGAGAAAGAAAAAATAGTGATCTTTCATATCACGTATAAAGGATTAGCAAAATTTGAAGATGATCGCACAGAATACATTGAAAATGTTGTAAGATATTTGATTGAGCCGGTTATGCCACAATATCAAGATGAAAAGTTAAAAGTATTGATCGAAAATGCTCAACAGAACACTTTGTTGATTGATAAAGTAGAAGGGATTAGCTATACACCTGATGTATGTACAGCAAATGAAATTCAATTTAGCATTATGTTGAGAATAGACCAGAGCGTTAACAATTATTAAATGATTAGTTTTAGTATAGTTATATAGATATTAATAATAAGGATTTGAGTAAAAGCATTTTGTCAATCTGACTTTTTATTATTGAGAAAGGTTCCTAAAAATAAAGATGAATATGCGGCAAAAAAAGGATAAAGAAAAGCCTAGCAAAACTTATAAAGATATAAATATAGTAGATTTAAAACAGGAATTAGCAATTCAGCAAGCTGAAAAAGATCGCTATATAAGAAGAAAAGAAAGGTTATTTGAAAAGAAAAAATTTATTTCTTACAAGCACATTGAAGAACGAATTTCCATTGAACAGGAAATATGTTTATTACAAAAAAAAATCGAAGAAAAAGACAGAGAAATTTATTTATTAAATAAAACAAAAAAAACGATAGAAGAAGCAATTAATCATATGGGAAGTTTAGAAAAAAAAGTTTTCTATGCACATCGTTATTTAGGGAAAAGCTTAGTTGAAATATCTATAGAATTAGGACATGATTATGGTTATATCCGGAATATATCCTCAAAAGCTGATAAAAAAATGAGATAAGGTTGTGGAATCCAGGAAATTTTAGATTAGTATGATAATCATGAAAAAATAATTATTAAATAGTTATGTCAAAAGAATCATAAGACAAAATGTTGATTTAAAAAAGAGAAAAAGTTATGAAAAACGAGTTATCTGATTATACAATTTTGGAGATTACTCAATCAATAAAACCTGCTAAGAAAAAGATACAGAAACAAAGGAGTGGAAAGATTTTCAGATCACAAAGTTGTTTCTCTCACATACGGTGTGTACATTGTAAGCAAAGCACTGGCGTTGCTTGCCTTTATGGAAAACTTCGCTTTCCGGATCCGTTGTCGATGCGTTGATCACCCGATCCTGGTTGACTTCTTCGAACAGCTGTTTCTCATAGGGTTTGCGGCGCCGAAAATGGCTTTACTGACTTTTTTCAGGTTGGCGTTGGTTTTGGGTTCACAAAGCCCACCTCGGGTTTGAGATAACCGGCGGCTTCCACTTCGAATAAAATCCAGGTAAAGACTTGTTCCACTACCTTTTTAGTAAACTGATGTCTGAACGTATAGTCGATGGTTGCAAAATGAGGAATGGGTTTATTGAGTGGAATCGCCAGAAACCACCGATAAGTAATGTTCATGTCAATGTCTCGAACGGTCTGGCGCAGCGAAGGAAGGCCATAAAGATGTTGGATCAAAACTATCTTAATCAAGCACCATAGTCTCCATACTGGGGCGACCATTATCGGGACAATAAAGCCCTTCAACAAAGTCATAAACACAAGTAAAGACAGCGGTCTGATCAATATGGCGCAGCAAATGGTTCTCAGGCACCAAGGCATCTGTATTGACCAACTCTTTGACATTCCGTTTTAATTCGTCCTTTTTAAACAGGAGATGGCTTTTCTCTTTTTTTGTTTATCAAAAAAAGACGACTTTTTTAAAAAATTGAATTTAATATTTTAATTATAAAAATATATTTGTTTATAAAATTATTATATATATACAAACAAAGATTTACTGAAGAAGAAGTAAAAAGAAATAGTTAAAATGACCCTATAAGGATAAAGGTTACTCTTGCTAAAATATTTTTATTGATTGCTTATTGTTTAAACGAATAGGTCCGTTAATTCTTTCATTTTATCCTGTATCTTTTATTCTTATTTAGCTTTCGGGTGGGCTCAGCTAAACATAAGCGCCTTTAGTTTGTAGAAAAATATGGCCTTCCATTATGATGCAACAATAACAATCTATAGTCCCTTCCATGAAACATCTAGTTAATTTTTTATAATGCTGATTGATACAACAACAATCTCTATCTGTTGCACTTATTTGTACCGTTACTTCTCTGACTCCTGTCTCGGGTTACTAAAGCCAGTCTGCTTCGAAAATTCCTAATCCAAAGCATCCAGATAGCGCTACATTCCTTTCGATACGGTCTGTCTTGAATGAGTTATTGAACGTCATTTACAGCAGATAAGTATCATCCGCCATAATTTCTTCAGTCGTCACAAAATCGAATTCAATATATTTCATTACAATTTCAGTGGAAATCGAACATAAAAAACATCATTATAAAAGCGTCTACAGTGGCTCCGATTATATACAGAATGATTCTGTACTATATCCTCTAAATATAGTCTAAAGAGCTAACGATATGTAAAATTTGACTGAATCTCTATCCTAACTTTCTGATTTTATGCTGTACCAAAATCTAACAAGCAACACTTTAGTCATGATTACAGAATCAACCGAAGATCAACCATTCGTTTATAGGGTATTGCTATTTTAGATGTAACAAAAAACGAAAAGCTAGTTTTGTTAACAAGTCCTTTATTATAAGTTATTATCTTTTTGTTACAAGATATATTGCGTTCGATAAAAGGCTGTTGAGTATTGAATGTAATCGTTATATAATGCAATCAACAAATTAATTTGTAATTACTCAAAAAAAAGAAGGTGATTCCATTGAAATGTAAAATAAATACCTAATATTGGATATTTGTATTTAATTCATAGAAAGGATACTAAAATGAAAAAGTTAATTGTTAGCGTTAGCACACTTTTGTTAGCTTTATTTGTTGCTGTACCAGTATTTGCTAATGAAATGGAAGTTCAAAGTCCAGACAAAATGGAGCAGCCGATTATTTCCGAAGGTTTAGGCGATAAACCAGATCTAGATAAAAAGATCAAAGATGTTGTGGAGGCTAATCCTGGTCAGGAAACCTATGAAATTTTTGACGAATCAATTTCTCCTAGAATGTGGTTTGTACATTCGTGGAGCGGACAAGTAAGTGGTACAAACCGTGGTTACAGTACATTTCAAACAAAACAAGAGGATACTCAAGAGTATTATGTAACTTTCAAATACGCAACCGGTGGGAATTCATTGGTATTAGTTACAAATTTACTTAATTCAGATGGTTATGCAAGAGGTGCGTGCAAAGTTGCCGCTCAATCAGCAAACTCTGGATGGTCCACAGCAACAAAGAACTACGCTTATCAAATGATGTTTGTCAGAGAAAATAGCTGGGATTCTTATGAGTATTGTGAAGGCACCTGGTCTCCATTTTAGAAGGTTTTACAAAGAGAGTGACTTTCGCTCTCTTTGTGATTTTTAAAAACCATAAAAGCTAGAGTAAGAATTTCAAATACTATATTTTTAGGATTACAAGTAAAGAAGTTAGACTTTAGTAGATATGCTCTATTTCATTTTATACTATAATATATTTTATACAAAAGAGGTTTGCACTATGAAATTAATTTCAAAATATCGGATAATAAACAAGTATAGAGTAACTCTTTTTTTATGCTTTTTGATTGGAACCTTTTTATCTTTATTTAGTAGTTATGATTTTTATTTATTAAGAATAATTTTCGATAACGATGGCATTGATAATAAAATATTTTTACTCGAGCATTATCTTAACTTTGATAGTTATATTAGTACATCGTTTAATTATTCCATGCTAATTTTACCTATTTTTTGTTCTATATTATCATTAAGTTTTTATCAAGAAAAGGAAGGTTATTTTATATACTGTTTTTCTAGAAATAAAACCTATATAAAAACTATTCGTAAAGCACTTTTTATTAATGCACTTTATACTGCCTTGACATTTCTAATTGCATATTTGATTTTTTTCATCATTGGTATATTTGTTACTAAGAATTATACTGAAATACCAAGAATTTCATTTGATTTTATATTTGGAAAAAATTTTTCAACGGAGCATTTATACATGTATTATTTTATAGAAGGAATCCTTAAGTATTTCGTATTTTGTTTCATATATAGCCTTTTTTCTAATTCTATTGTGTGCATTACAAAAAAGAAATACCTATCAATAATAATTCCGTTACTGTATTATTATATTTTCTCAATAATTTTCGGTATTTGTTTTAAAGTCTTTGCTTTATCACCGACAATTATTCAATCATTTACTTCATATCAGAATGGTCAACCATTATGGGTAATATTATTTCCATTTGTGCCACCGATTATTTTTGTTGCATATATTCAAAGATATCTAAAAAGGAGAGGCGATATAGATGGCTATTAATAAAAGGATTGGTTTATTAACATGGTTAGTTTTTGGTTTACTAGGTTTCATTACAAAACCAACTTGGTTTTTTAGTATTTTTTTTAGTACATTAATTATATATGGCATTTTTATTATTTGTAATTTTTTTCCTCCTAAAATGAGTCGTTATTTTTCTTTAATTCGATATGGTACTTTAAAAAGTTATTATAAATATTCAATAAAAAAAAATTTAAAGCTTAGTTGTTTTGTAATAATTTTATGTGTTTTTCCATACTATTTTGGAAATATACTCAATACAAAAATTGCACCACTCTCGATACAGGATCTATTATATTTTACACTATTTACATTTGTTAATATGAACCTTTTTGGATTTTTAGAAGCATTGTTATTCATAAAATACGGTAAGATTAAAACGTTAATTGTTCTTTTAGTATATGTTTTTATATCGATGATACTCGCGGTTCCGACACCCTTTATATTTATCACCTCTTACTTTGGAATGAACACTATTTGCATATCAATATCTTATATCATTACATTTACTATTGCAATTGTATTGCATAAAATAATTAAATTAACAGACCTAAATTTTTAAAAGTATAAGATTCATATAATTATAAATAAAGAAATTGAACCGCTACTGTTATGACTAGATACTGTACAATATCATATAAAGTGTTAAGGAGAAAATAAATTGAAATATTTAATTGAAATTATAGATGGTAAGAAGTCATTTCATAACAAAATTGTGTTAGAAAATATAAATTTAAAAGTTATTCGTGGAAAGAAATATGGAATTATAGGGAATAATGGATCAGGAAAAAGTGTTTTACTTAAATTGATTGTTGGTTTTTATTGTTTAGATGAGGGGATAGTGAAGTATAATAATTCTATAATTCGAAGGGATATACAGTTTATACAAAACTCAGGTATTGTAATAGATAATCCATCTTTTATTGAATCTTTAACCGGGTACGAAAACCTGAAAATAATATCAGAAATTAAAAATGTTGTAACAGAAAAACAAATCCAAGACATTTTACGTACTTTTAAACTTGATAAGTATAGCGAAATAAAAGTTAAAGATTATTCTTTAGGAATGCTACAAAAACTTCGAATTGCACAGGCTATTTTCGAAAATCCAGAATTATTAATTTTGGATGAACCAACGAATGGGCTAGATAGTGATACGGTTGATTTGATATATGAAATATTATTAAAATACGTGGATAACGGTGGGACATTAATATTTACAAGTCATAATTCAAAAGATATATCAATATTATGTGATGAAATATATCAAATAAAAGATAAAAAAATTATAAATTGAAATAATCACAATACACATAAGAATAAAAAACTTTGCATTTACATTTTTTAGAAACGATGAGAATTTATATAACAAAAATGTATAAAAATAGTTATACACGTTACTGAAAATGAAATATTAAAAATTATATGGATATTATAAAGAATAGATCAAAAATTGTAACAGCATTTCAATATAAATAAGAGTGCCATACCACGTATCGGTAGTGTCTAGTGAAAAAGCAATATTCTGGACTTCGCCGTTCAACTGTGTTTCAGATAAATCTCAACAGCAGAACTCTCCGCAAAGTTAAGACCGATAAGACGAACGCGATGAAGACTACTATACCCTTGCCAACTGTGAAGACTTGCGAGATTATACCACTGTGACTACCATACGTTATGGGTTAAAACCTTTAAATTGTCTGTTCCAAATAGAGTCATAGTAGAAAAACGAACCTTATTGCTCTACTTAAGCCGTCCCTTTCCGGTGTTCGTAAGTGCTTTGATAGCCCAATACATAAAGATGGTACTCAAAAATATGTAGATTTCGTTTATATCTTCTGGAATGCGGACCACGTTCGTAAAGACATCCCGAAAGTCTTTACCAAGTGTTACTGCAAATGGTGCAGGCATCAGGGGTATTGTTTTAAGCAAACGAACACCACGAACATGTATGCACTTGCAAACTATTCTGAAATAAACCGCCTTACAACCTTGCTTCCAGAATATCCGGTTGTCATGGCAATATCCGGTGTTGGTGAATCACTCGGCTCTCAGCTTATGGGTGAGATTGGTGATCCATTGCGTTTCAAGCACAAACAGACGCTGGATGCTTTTGCCAGTGCCGATTCACTCCTCAACTAATTGCTTGATCGTAACTGCACTGAAGGCAAACCTTACCACTATAAATAACCGCTGAGATGAATAAGTTCCTTCGCCGTTATTATGCTAAGATCTGGGATGATCTAGCTTCTTTTGAACTTTCGGACTAACACCCTTACTTTTCAATTTTTTCAGACCAGCCTTTTTGATGCAATCTCCCAATTTAGGCTTTTATTATGCAATAGAATTTCAATCTGTTATGCATTTTATGTAGCTAAGAGGCTAAGTTTGTCTGCAACCGGACTCGCTTAGCCTAATTTCTCTTTGAGACGTTTTTCGTTATAGTATTTTATACATTCTTTGATTGCACTTTCAACTCCTTAAAGCTATAGTAAGTGACTCCATAATATATTTTCCGTTTTAAAATGCCAAATAAATTTTCTACAACAGTTTCCTTTACAAGATATGCTTTGGAAAATTTTGTTGTTTCTCAATACACAAGCGTAGGCAAGACTTATCTGTAGTCTGAGTGAAAGATACTTCTGTACAGACAGTCTGAAGTGATTTCAATAGCTTGTTTTTGTGAAAACAATATATTGACTACAAATAGGGCTCTGATGATGCCATAGCCTAATAATTCTCCATTGAATATATCTAGGAAAGGGCTTGAATACAACTATCTTATAATACTTGAATTCTATAGCATTTATCGAGATCTTCTGATGTGGAACAGAGGTAAGAAAACGTTGATGAATTCTATTCGGAGTAATTTGTCCTGTTTTCCCTTGTAGAAATTGTATTTACGGCTTTTCCGTATAAAGAATGTTACTTGAGTATTATGCTATTACATCATTCTTTGGAAATTCTTTTTGTTAATCCGCGCTTCTTGTTTACGAATAATTGCAGGCATACGGCGATGGCCGAAATATTTGTGTTCCTTATGTAGGTTGGGTATTTTGTTCGCTAATTCCTTGTTTAGATCTGCGAAAAAACCGATTGCAGCGAGATTGTCTTTCAGTTTGAACGCTTCTCAAAAACTTTGGATGATTCTCGCCGTATTTTCAGAAGCGATCTTCGCTTAAGCATTGTCTTTTAAATAGGCATTCTCTATTTTGAGCTTGAGGAGTTCATACTCTTAATTAATTTAAGACTCGATTACATAAAAAATATGTTTGTCAATAGAGCCCTAATTACATGTTATATTATCAATAATTAGGAATCGACATTAGCTATAGGATATAGATAATTTGTGATATCAGCAAGAGCCATTTTTGTTTTCTCAAACCTGCTTTCTAAAATTTCAGGTTGATAAACACGGGGATTGATCCAATTATACAAAGTCTATCAATTTCCAAGATAGCCAAGTTTTTGAATACTTTGATGATCGTTTTTTAAAATCATAAAGTGTTAAAAATTATTGATTTCATCTCGATGTATAAGCTTTGTCATGTGGTGGATATGAATAATTATCCAATTTTAAGTTTGCCTCTGTATCTAAAGTCTAATTGTGTAAAGATACAATAATAGAAAAAATACCATTTGTAGTTTCATATTGTACCATTCCATCCCATTGTTCTGCAATCTTTTTAATAATCGTCAAACCGTAGCCATGGTTTTCTTTATCTTTTTTGGTGGTTTTGTAAGATGTTGAAGTATTTATTGTTGGATTTTGGCAACAAATTCTCAGATAAGAAAGATTACCATCATAACATATTTGAAAATCAATAATACGATCATTTATCAGGCATTGCTCAGTGGCCTCAATCGCGTTATCTAAGATATTTGAACTAATGATAGAAATATCTGCTTCATTTATTTTTAAGGTTTCTCGCGTTGGCATTGCAATTACTGTTTTTAAAGAAATATTTTTTGACTTTGACATGATAGCTTTTGATGACAAAACAGCATCAAGCCCATCGTAACCAGTTGAGAATAGATAATCAATCCGCTTAGAAAGATCAAGAAACTTCATAACATAAATACGGCAACCATCGTAATTTTGTGCATTGATCAGACCTAATAAATGTAAAAAATGTGATTTAAGATCGTGATTAATTTGTTTTATTTCTTGCTTTGATTCATCAAGTTCTCTTAAATATGATTTTTCGATCGATTCACATTTTTCATAATATTCTAAAAGTAGCTTGTCCGTTTTGCTTTTTACAAGATAAGTGATTAAATATACTAAAAATAAATTTGATAACAGTACCAATAAAGCGACTATGAAAAATATTACGTATTTAATTTCACTGTCTAGATTAAACATAACAATATAGTAAAGTGCATAAAGAATTAAAATCGAGCTTATTGGATAAAATAGCAACAAAATATTCATTTTAATTGTAACATCTTTGTTACTTAATATCTTTACTAGTAAAACATTCGAGTAAAGTAAAATACTGGTAAGTGAAATGAGAATAAAGCCGTAAAGAAGGCTTGTCTCAAATGTGTTGACCGAAATATCCATTGTTAATAGAATTAGGCCAGACAATAACTCTGATACCGCAACAAGTACAATTAAAATAACTAAATATATAAATTTTTTGAGCCAGCTATCTTTATAAAACAATAAATATGATGTCATTATAGCAATACTTATAGAAGTGGATAAAACAGTACTGGGATTATATTTAAACATGAACACTGTAAAAGATATTGATAAGAATAAAAAATATAAGTAAAAGACAATTTTTTTTCTTATTGGCTTTTTTATTAAAACAGAATCTAAAAATATTATTTCAATATAGTTTTTGACTAGTAAGCATATAATATCTACGGTCATTTATCAACCTCCACTAAAATATCATTTCAATACTATTATACACTGTTTCTGCTTTAAGGAACTTTATGATTTTTACACTAAACTTTATTTTTATGCATAGAATATTGCTTTAAAGAATATAAAGCTATATATTTAAGATGTAAAATATAGTTAGGAGGAGTAATCACATGAAAAAGGAAAAATTTAAAAAAGTAGCTAATAACATCTTTTTTAAAGGAATGGCAGTGATGTCGGCATTAATATTTACTGTATTGCAAACAGGTGACACGTGTTTAATTTGGAAATACCAACCGGAGATACCAAAAGCCAAAGAAAATTTTTCAATTAAAGATCTATGATTACACAAGTAGCTTTAAGCTTTGCACATAAGTGCAAAGAACTTAGGCTTATCAGAGCAGAAAATGAACAAATCGTTATGTTTGGGATGGAGCAAATAATTTTCTTTTTGGTAAATTTTTTAGTAATGTTAGGTATTGGTATATTAACCTCACATGTGTATCAAACGATTATATATTTTGTTTGCTATATCTCATTAAGTGGTTTAACTGGAAGTTACCATGCGAAAAATAGACTAAACTGTTCAATAAAAACAGTATTAGTCTTTTGCGTGTATATTTTGACAATAAAATATACGCCTAGAAATGCTTATACTTTATTATCTATTATCTACCAAATTCTTTATTTTTTTATTGTATGGAAAATTGCTCCGGTAGAGCATAAAAATGCAAGTTACTCTGATGATGAGATTTGTCGAAAGAGACAAAAATTATGGTTAAGATCAGTGGTTTATGTATGTATTTCTATGATTTTAGTTTTAGGGACTACATTGTACCAATATTTATATTCAATTAGCACATCGCTGTTAATAATCGCTCTCTTTGCTTTGGCAGGTTATTTATTTAACGAAAAATAAATAAGGCGGGTGATGCAATTTATTGTATCACCCGCCTTATAACTTAGTTAGTTGATAAGTTTATCATATAAATATTGTTTGTATTTTCCTATGATCAGTGAGCGTTTAGTATGGCTGATATCAGCAGTCATTCCATCTAAAAGATTAAACTTGTAGCCCTCGTAGTTTAAAACATAATCCATGTTTACAAGATAGCTTTTATGTGTGCGAAGAAAATTGTAAGGGATCAGCTTATTTTCAATATCAGATATCTTCCCATTCACAGTATAATTTCCCTGAGTTGTATGATAAATAAGGGACCTAAAATTTGATTCTACATAAATGATTGAGTGCACTTCTATTAATGAATGCTTATTATTTGAAGAGAGTTCTATGCATTTATGCTGTTTTTTATATTTTAAAATGACTTTATTAGTGACATCTCTAACCTTTTTTATATTTAGAGGTTTTACTAAATAATGAACAATATCATAATCCAGAGCGGTCTCAACATAACTGATATATGAAGAAATGAATACAGAATAACATTTACAGCCGTTATTGCGAAGGGATTTTAAAACATCAATTCCATTAAATCCAGGCATCTCTACATCGATATAAAGAATATCGATGGTATTGCCTTCAAGTGTATACCATGACAGTAGATCATTCCCATTAAAAAACCATCTTATTTTAGCTGAGGGGTACTCATTTTTGTAAATAGGCAAAAGTACGTCTTTTAACTCGTTAAGAAAGCCAGGGTCATCATCACATAATATTACATTCATGACTTCTCCTTCAACACGCTTGAAACTTTTTAATTAGTTAAAGATATTAATTAACTGATTACTAAAATAAAAGATAGATATCGAAAAAAGCATCAAATGATAGCAATGTTCAAAAAATTATAGTGTAATTAAAGCAGCTCATCATCTTCTTCGCAAATGTCAAATAATTCTGAACTAAAAAATTCCCTTACACTTATATCAAGGCCACGACAAATTAATGCAATTGACTTAATCGTAGGCGTGCTATTGCCTGCAACGATACTCATTAAGGTGGATTTTGACATAGCTGCCCGATAAGAAAGCTTATAAAAAGTAATTCCCTTCTCTTGGCAAAGGTCATTAATTCGTTGGATTACTGCTTCGGTAGTATTCATAAAGGGTCCTCCAGCAGTGTCTTTAAAATTATTATATACTTTTTGAAAAGTCAAAGAGTACGATATATCGCACTAACAAAAAGAGGTTATATTTCATACAAAAATAATAAATTTACAAAATTAAAAAAGTGAATATTTTTCGGCTGTTTTTTATTAATAGCTTACGATTAAATAGGATAGAAAATGAAAAGTTCAACTTAGCTTTCATTTTCTATCTTTTTTTGTGTTTTTATATCCGAGGTCCGCCTCCAATTCGTTTGTTTAAAAACAAATGGATTGGAGGAAAAAATGAAACGAAAACCAAGAGAATTTAGTCTGGAAGCGGCCTGCTATATAAAAGATCATTCAAAATATCATAAAATTACTTATGGTGAATTAAAAAGGATGAAAGAACTTGATCCAGAAGCCTTTTCCAGCAGATGGTTTATACCAATTGGGGGCGCTTTACTGGAAGTTGATTATCAGAACTATCAAGATTTTTATCGCGCTAAGGAGCGGCAAGATTATTTAGAAGCATTAGATGAAGAATATTATGCGATTTCTTATGAGACTTTAAAAGAACAAACACATCGAGAAAAAGAGGCAATCAGCTTTAAGGAAGTGGATGTGAATAAAATTGTTGAAGCAAGTATGTTGTTTGAAGAGCTCAGGAAAGCATTATCTCGCCTAAATAAGGATGAAGCAACACTGATTAAAGCGCTTTATTTTGAAGATCAGACAGTGAAGGCGTTAGCCAACCGACAGGACGTTTCTGTCCACACAATATACAAACAGAAGAAAAGAATTTTACAAAAATTAAGAAAAATGATTGAAGGTTAATGAATTAAAAAGGACGCCCGCACTTTTGAGAGTGTCCTTTAAACAGTGCTGAAAAGTATTTTAAGCTTTATGACCACCGATTTGAAGATTTCGTTCCATCGTCGTTGCGCCCTCCTGTAGGTTCATGCCCTTGAAAATAGCATTGTTTCCGTATTTCTTCTTTATTTGAAGCAGCGTCTGCTGTATCCTTTGCTCTTGAGCTTCCTGCTCTTTTTCCAGGATATCTTCTGCGAACATACTGACTTGTCGACAGGTTACCTTATGGTCAGCAGTGGCTTCGACATCATTGAAAGTCAGAGAAACCCTTCGCAGCATGAGCTTCCTGTCAATGATTCGGTCATAGAGCTTAAGGGCAGCGTTCATAATTTTCTTGGTTGAATGACTGTAGATCGTTTGGCCACCAGCGTCGGTTAACTTTTCGGTGCCGTGCGCCGGCTTTGGTACTGCACGCCCGAAATGATCCATGTGAATTCCTCCGCGGTAATGAGATTCTTTTAAGCCATCCTTATCATAGCCGATATGCAGGGTTACGCTGGACGTCGACAGCCCTTTTTCAATCAGATCGTACACCAGCAGCTCCACCATTTCCTGGACGATCAACCGTCCCTTTTCAAAATCATAGGCATGGGAATGCACCTGCCCGGAGGAAATAGAGTGCGTGCTGGGCTTATAGCTTTTGATGTCGGCCATGGTACAGGGTTCAATTCCCCAGGCATGATCAATGAGGAGTTCTGCGTCAATGCCAAATTCATTGAAAAGCAGATTTTCACCATACCCGTTTGTGTCAGCGCCCTGTAAGCTCATTCTGGCGATATCTCCCATCGTCGTGTAGAGCCCGTTTTTTTCAAGCCTTTTGGCAATGCCCCATCCGATACGCCAGAAATCCGTGAGCGGGCGGTGATCCCAAAGAAGCTGTCGGTAGTTTGTTTCATTGAGCTCGGCAATCCGAACGCCGTCTGAATCTGCTTTGACATGTTTTGCCACAATATCCATAGCGATTTTGGCCAGATAAAGGTTGGTTCCGATACCAGCAGTAGCGGTGATACCCGTAGCTGCCCAAACGTCCTGAATGATCATTTTTGCCAGCTCGCGAGCAGTTATGGGGTGTCCGTTTTTATTGCGATTGGTCGAAAGGTAATGGGTTAAGTCCATAAAAACTTCGTCGATACTGTATACATGGATGTCCTCTTCAGAGACAATTGAAGATATATCGCATATATCCGGGCACTGTAGTCAATGTAAAGCTGCATTCTTGGAGACGCGGTAATATAGGCAATCTCCTCGCCTGTTCGCAATTTGATTGCTTTTAATTTTTGTTCAACCCGAAAAGACGGGGCCTGCCGGGAATGCCATAGGCTTTCAGAGAAGGGGAGACAGCCAGGCAGATCGTTTTCTGAGTACGCGTCACATCAGCGACAACCAGGTTGGTCGTCAAAGGATCAAGACCACGTTCAACACATTCCACTGAGGCATAGAATGATTTTAAATCTATGCAGAGATAAATGTGATCAGACATTTCCCCTGATGTACCAGGTGAGAGTTGTTTTGTAGAAACGTTCAACATCGTGGACCTCACTTATTAATTTTTATCCAGACATAAATTCATTGTTGGCATAAAAGCGTGAAAGAACTTTTGTTTATGATTGGCAAACATAAGTTTTCTTAGCATAATCTTATAACGATAACAACAAAAAGTCAAGTATGAAATGTTGTCTTGTGGAGTTGTTTATTTTTAGAAACAGACATAAGTGAAAATATGAGAACGAATATTCAAAAATGATGCATAACAAGAAAACTTAAAAAAGTCTTAAAGAATAAATAAAATTTGACGTTTTTTTAAAAATTTAGTTTAAAAAATGCTTTTTTTTCCTTTGTATATATAGAGGGAGTTTTAAAGATTATAATCGAATAAAACTTTCAGATTGGAAGCAATTGTTTTCCTGGTCTTTGAAAACTGAATGAAGATTATCTGGGTAAAACCCTTAATCCGGCATGGAGCGACGTTAGAATGGGCGCTTGACGATGAACCATGGCTATAAAAAAATCGTGGTAGATTTTTCGCGATGACGCTGGAGAGAGGGCAATGCGACGGTTACGTGCTGCACTTCTTGTGATATGGAGTGAAGAAAGATGGATTCGCTTTGCTTTCGTGGTTTTTTCACCCAAAACCTTATCCAGATAATGCCTTGCCGGTGGTGTATGGCAAACCGGCTAATAATATTTCAGATAACAAATCACTCTTAAAGGTGGTATTAAAATGTTTAATCAATATGACGATATTATTTTAGTACAAGATTTAACGAAAATGTTAAAGATCGGAAAAAACAAAGCTTATCGCTTGCTGCAAAGTGGTCAGATAAAAGCTAAAAAAGACTGGACAGGACACTGGATTATTCAAAAAGCGGCAGTGATCGAGTATACCAACGTTGGTAAAGCATAATTGTCGCACACAAATAATCCTGATATACTGAGATTGTAGTGATGGGACGATAGGAGTATCGTTATGAAAAAGCAAGAATTTAAAGTAAAAGCTACGTTGCAAAAGAAAAATAATTTTTGGTATGTGGTCTGTGATTATAAGGATGGTGATGGAAAGAGAAAACAGCCGTGGTTAAAAACAGGTATTCCGGTAAAAACCGGAAGTGATCGGGAAAAGAATAAGCTTGCTTCATTAGTTGAGGAAAAGCGGAGGGAACTTGAACTTTCACTCTGCACATCTTGTGATATCTTATTTGTAGATTATGCGTTAAAATGGATAGATGAAAATGCTTTTCGTTATGCGGAAGTCACGATAGCGAGATATCAAAATATTATAAAAGTAAATGTTATTCCTATTTTCAAACCTTTAAAGTTAACTTTAGGAGAAGTAAAGAAAGGACACTTAGAATTTTTCTACCAACAATTATTTAAAGAAGGAAAAAATCCAAGGACTGTTAGAACAATTAGAAGTGTTTTGAAAAGTATTTTAGACGTAGCAGTTGAAAATGAATTAATAACAGAAAATCCTTATCAGAGAGCAAGGTATATTGTTCCAAATAAGATTAAAAATAATCCTAAGAATTTTAAAAGTAGTTTTGACTATTTAAGAATTAATGAGGTTAGACCAGTTTTAGATATTGTTAGGCCTTTTTATCTGTATCCCATGGTTTACATAGCAATAAATTATGGTCTAAGGCCGAGTGAGCTATTAGGTTTAAGATGGCAGTCTATTGATTTAAAACAAGGAAGAATGGATATCAATTTCAGTGCTGTTCAGGTAGACGGTCGGATGGTGTACAAAGATGCATTAAAAAATGAATTCAGTAGGAGATCATTTAAGCTTTCAAAAGAGGCAGTCGAAATTTTCAAAAATGTAAAAAAGAATCAAGAAGCTAACAAAAGATATTATGGAAACTGTTATGTAAAACAGGAACATGATTTTGTTTTTCTACAAGAAAATGGCAAAACTTTCTTTGAAACAAAAGTAAGCAGTTATTTTCAAAGTGTTCTTGTGCGAAATGGATTTCGGAAGATTCGCTTTTATGATTTAAGACATACATGCTGTTCTTTGATGATTAATGCACGGACTAAAGATGGAAGTCCACTTTTTTCTCCAAGAGAGATCATGGAGTATATGGGACATGGAAATATTAATACAACAATGAATATTTACGCACATGTCGAAGAAAAGATTCAGGATGAAATTCCAAATAAAATCGTAACATTAATAAATGAACAAGAAGATCAGCATATGAAAGATGTAATTAGCAAAGTATGTTAGAATTTTGTTAGAAAAAAAAGAAAAAACAAAATAAATGGCGTATATTAGCGGTTTAAATGATAAAATCAGGGTATATTATTAATGCATACCTCTTACTTACATCTCCCCAAAATTTTCCTTATACCTTTTATTGTAAGCAACCCCGGCTCCCCCAAGCCGGGGTTGCTTACGTTCGAGACACTTTTTTGATTTAACAGAGCTTTAACCCTTTCTTTACCAATTCAAAACCAAAGGCCCGCTTTTCTCTGATATGATTAATCCCGTAGTTAAGCACAACTTGAGAAACTAAAGATCAAAGGAGAAGAAACGAAATGGGATTAAAAAAACATTTAGCAGGCCTGACCATGGCTTTAGTGGTCGGAACATTTGCATTTGCAGGATGCAGCGGCGGGGGAGACAGCACAGGAAGCTCCTCGGCGGCCATTTCGGGTGAAATCAATGGCGGGGGCTCCACCTCGGTCCAGAAAATCATTGAAGCGGCAGGCGATGAGTTTGCGGCCCAGAACCCGGATGTCAAATTTACATACAGCGGTACCGGATCATCAGACGGTATCAAGGGCGCCACGGAAGGCACCTACGCTTTTGGCTGTGCGTCAAGAGAATTAAAGGATGAAGAAAAATCTGGTCTGACCGAGCTGGTCTTTGCTTATGACGGCATCGCCATGATCACACACCCGTCTAATCCGGTGACCAACATCAGCTCAGCGGATTTAACCGGGATTTATACGGGCGAGATTACAAACTGGAGCCAGCTTGGCGGAAATGACGCGCCGATCGTTGTCGTATCCAGAGAAGATGGCTCCGGTACCCGTTCTGCTGTCGAAGAGCTGTTAAAATTTGAAGACAAATTAAAACCGGACGCTACCATCAAGGAAGGTAACGGAAATGTACAGTCAACCGTCGCCGGAAATGAAAACGCCATTGGCTATGTATCCTTAACCTTTGTAGACAATACCGTTAAAAAAGTAACCGTCGATAATGTCGAAGCGACTGTCGATAATGTTGTAAACAAGAGCTACCCAGTATCCAGACCATTTCTGGCAGTTTATAAAACAGACAGCCTTAACAGCCAGACAAAAGCTTTCTTAGACTTCTTAATGACCGATGAAGGTCAGACCATTGTTGAAAAAGAAGGCGGCATCAAGGTTGCGCTCGAACAGTAAATAAGCTCTCCACCTTCCCTTGTCCCCGGTTCGCCGGGGGCTTTTTTGATGTCCGGCCATTAAAAAGTTTAAGGTTGTTTTTTAGAGAAAAAAGGCATATGATAGGGGTAAGATTTTAAGAAGGAGTAAAAAGAAAATGACAACCCTGAAATTAAACGCCGGCCCCTGCGGTTTTAACACCGTCATCAAGGCTGAAACCGAAAAGCCTTACAAGGTGAAGGTGACCGTCGAATCGGAGTGCCCTCATTATAAGGCTGTAAATGATGACCTGGCAGAGCCCTTAGATGCGCTGGGCATCTGCTGTAAAGAAAAATATGACAGCAACACCGTGTATAAGATTTTCGCAAAGCACATGAAGCACCCGGCCTGTCCGGTAGCCGTCGGTGTGATCAAGGCCATGGAGGCCGAAGCGGGACTGGCTCTAAAGACGGATATTGAAATGAAGTTTGAGTAAAACAGCATAATGCCTGCCGGGTAAAAGGCAGGCTTTTTTAAAAAGTTTTAAAACAACGCTTGACTTTCCAGCGGCTGGAATGTGTATACTTAAGTCATGTTCGAACAATGAATCACAAAGGGAGGAACTCAATGCTGACCATTGGTGCATTTTCAAAAATCAGTAATGTTACCACTAAAACACTGCGGTATTACGATGAAATCGGCCTGATCAAACCGGTTTATGTCAATGATGAGAACGGATACCGTTATTATTCGGCCACCCAGCTGGAGACGGTCCTGCTCATAGGCAAGCTGAAATGGTACGGCTTCTCACTGGACGAAATTGCCGAAGTGCTTAAGAATCCCGAGGATAATGCCTTTATTCTCTCGCAGATCAGAGAGAAGGAGACTGGACTGAGGGAGATGGCACAGCATTATCAGCTGCTGCTCTCCCTGCTGGAAAAAGATATTTCAAATTTAGAAAGAGGTAAACACATTATGGCCTATTTAGAACAGATTGAAGTCAAGCTCGTTGAAACGAAACCCATGCCCATTTTATCCATAAGGAAAAAAATGAATGTCAAGGATTCGCAAAAATATATTATGGAACTGATGAAAACCGTTCAGGAGAAAGGGCTGTCGCTGACCGCCGGCCCCATGAGTATTTTTCACGATGAGGTTTATAATCCTGAAAACTACGATATGGAGGACGCAGTCGCCATTAAGGAAGCGGAAGAAAGCACCCGTATTTTGGAGGGGGGCCCATGTGCGGTGTCCGTTTTAAAAGGACCCTATACAGAGTTGCCATCAGTTTACGCAAAGATAAGGGAATGGATCGAGGAGGAAGGCTATACGGTTTCGGGAGCCCCCTATGAAATTTACCAGACAGACCCCACGCAGGTTCGGCCAGAAGAAAATATTACGGAGATTTATGTCCCGGTTAAAAAATAAACAGGACAAGAGCCCCGGCTGTCACGAAACAGCCGGGGCCCTCTTTGGCTAAAGCGTAAAAAACTAGGCCAGATCACCGGCCGCCTTGACCTTTAAGCGGCTGGTATTGCCGGGATAGTAGGCCAGAGGAACATCCTCAACATCAATGATGGCGACGGTCTCGGGGATCGCCCCGGCCTCAACAGCCAGGCTTGAGGCCTCTGCGCGGGCGTTTTCCAGAGCCTCATCCCTGGGGATTTCATCATAAGATACCAGCTTTTCATAGGTCCCGCTGACCTTGGAGATGGCGGAGCCGATGGCATTGGCAATACCGAAATATTCTGGCTTGGCTACCTGGCGGGTACCTGCGAGCGCTTCCGGGACAATGATGGAGCCGCCGCCCACCAGGACCACGTCGATATCATCATTGGAAATTTTCATCTGGTCAATGCTGTCCTCGATCATTTCACGGATAACAGCCATAGCCCTTTCGGCAAAATCCTGGTCAATGAGAGCGGCTCTTGAAGGATCGCCCACCTCGGCCAGACCAAGGCGGACAGCGATATCGGTGGCCGTCATGGTATCCCCCCCGAAAACCAGGGCTTTTTCAGTGATCTGATAACCCACACTGTCTGGCCCCACGGTGATCTCACCGTTTTCTTCACGGACAATGGAGCCGCCGCCAAGGCCGATGGAGATAACGTCCGGCATTCGGAAGTTTGTCCGTACACCGCCAATGGTGGCGGCGACACTGCTTTCACGCGGAAAGTCATGCTGGATAACGCCAAAGTCTGTGGTTGTGCCGCCAACGTCAATGACAACAGCGTCGTGGAGACGGCTCAGATAGGAGGCGCCGCGGATCGAGTTGGTCGGGCCGCAGGCGATGGTGAGAATGGGATAGCGCCTTGCGAAGTCCATAGTCATCAGGGTTCCGTCGTTCTGGCTCAGAAAAATATCGGCGTTTTCAATGCCTTCGTCTGCCAGGCTTTTGGCAAAGCCCTCGGTAAAGCTGTCGGCAACCGCGTACAGGGCGGCGTTTAGAATGGTCGCGTTCTCTCTTTCAACAAAGCTTAACGTTCCGATTTCACTGGATTTTGAAATGTGAACGTCTGGCCCCAGCACATCCCGGGCCAGCTGAGCGCAGCGCTCTTCGTGCTCGTTCCGCACAGGAGAGAAAACGCAGGAAATAGCAATGGACTGGGTTTTGCCCTTGATACTTTCAAAAAAGGCACGTACAGCACATTCATCCAGCGGGGCAATTTCTTTGCCGTCAAACTCATACCCCCCGGCCACTGTCGTGGTGGCAATGACAAAATCAGTTAAATCCACGGGCCAGTCCACCATGGGCATGATGCCCTGCATTGCCGGAGCAGCCAGCCGAATCACAGCCACTGGCGCCAGTTTTTTACGCTCCACAATGGCATTGGTACACTGGGTAGTGCCGAGCATGGCCTGATTGACCTTTGACCGGTCAATATCGGCTTCGCGGAGCACATCCTTCAAAGCGCCCAGAATGCCGGAATAAATATCTTCAGAGGTGGGGTGCTTGATACCGGCGATGATGTTCCGGTTTTCATCTACGACAACAGCGTCAGTATTGGTGCCGCCAACGTCAATTCCTATTTTATACATTTATGCGTGCTCCTTTCCGGATAAGCGTTCTTCCAGTGGGATATAGTCTGTGTCACAGCCAAAATAACGCGGGCCGACCATTTCAAGCCCCTGCGGGGTGCGCCACAGATCGTAGCAGGGCAGCCCAACGGCCATGACCCGTTTACCGTATTTTAGGGCGTCAGTGGTAACAGGGATAAAGGTTTCCGTATCCACCAGGCAGATCAGATCTGGAACGGTTACCTTTATGTCTCCGTTCACAGCAGCGGTCAGGTTTTCGTTTTGGAAGGTTATCTCGGCCTGCTGCCCACGGTACTCAGAAATGCCGTCCAGCATCACGTGGCCCAGATTAAAAGCGCCGTTGGTCTCACACAGCACATCGGTTATTTTGCCCTTAAAGATTTTATACCCTCCGGTCTGTTCCAGAAAGCTCTCTTCGGGTGTCTGGCTTTTGTCAAGCTGTTTGATGCCGCGGATGGCGGCTCCCAGCTTCTGAGAACGGGTGATGATATTTTTGACGCCCCATTTTTTCATGGTGGCGCCATCCATGCCGTACAGCGCGATACACACAGACCCGCCGCAGGTCATGGTGACGGCCCGGGCAAGATCCTCGGTCCATTTGTTCGTGATGGTTTCAAAGATACAGGTATTGCCCTTTTCATCGGTCAGGGCCATGGGAGTTGCGCTGACCCCGCCCAGGGTAAAGGTAACCATCTGAAGCTCTGGAAAGGCCCGCCCCATACCGTCGACATCGACTAAAGGGATGCCCAGACGGGCTGAGGCTGCAATGGGCAGCATACTGTTGACACCGCCGGCTTCGATGGGGAAGAAGCCCTTGATTTCCCTGCCGTAAAATTGGCTGACCATATCGTAAAGGCGTTTGTACTCACTGCCGTTTATGCCTTTTTCGGCCAGAACAGTAGGCGCTCCCATCATGGCGATGGGAATTACCAGATCATCGTCGCCGATTTCTTCAGGGTCCAGCATGGTGACGTCGCCACAGGTTTTGATGGCGTCCATGGCCATAAGCTTGCCGATATAGGGGTCTCCGCCGCCGCCAGCGCCCAAAAGGGACGCGCCCAGAGCGATGTCTTCAATTTCGTTAATACCAAGCGTTCTCAATTTTACTTCTCCTTTTATCCGGTTTATTTACAATGATTACAGTATAAACAAACGAATAATAAAAGTAATGGGCCAATGGGATAAAATAAAAAAGATGATTTTGTCCAAAAGGACAAAGGCATCTACTGGCCCTTCAGCAGCCGCTTTACTGCCAGAGCGGTATAAAGCTGATTGCGCTCGGGCATTTTGGTCACCGGATAGCCCAGAAGGCTGTTAATTTTATGAAGCCGATATTTCACCGTGTTTTTGTGCAGGTACAGAAGCCCGGCTGTTCTGGTGACATTGGCCTGGGCGTCAAGGAGATAGGCTGACAGGGTGGTCAGCAATTCTTCCTGTATGGTGGAATCGGCACGAAGCAGCGGCTCGAGGGGAGCAGTGACCTGCCGGACCATGGCTTCACCCCTGGCGATGGTTTCGGCACAGCTGGCTGAAAAGCTGAGCTCTGCCTGGGTGAGCAGGGGCGTGACGGGATAGAGAATCCGGGCGTTTTTAAGGTGGCCCTGATAGAGTAGAAAGCTCTGGCGTACGCTGGCGGAGTCGGGCAGGTTGGTAAAAAAGCCAAAGCTAACCGGAAGGGCTTCTTTCTCCAGACAGGTCATCAGGTTTTCGGCATGGGCCAGCATTTGTGAGGATAATGGCGTATCCTGAATGAAGAGCGCCACCGTGTTGTCGTAAATGTCTGAGGGACCTGACAGATGCTGGTCCTGCATAAAATCACGGCAGATTTTTAAAACCTGCTCATTGAGCGCTGCCAGTTCGGCAGAGCGATGGACCTTGCCGGGCCGGATAAGCCACATGGTATGGATCGAGGCGACGTCAATGCCCAGTATATCGGCAAGACGCCGCATTTTCAGGGGCTCGTCATTTAAAATTGAACGGATCAGCTCGCTGTAGCCAATGGTGCCCTCCTTTTTATTCCAGATATTGATAAAAAGGCGCAGCACCTCGGCGGCATCCTCAAGGGAGGCCGGACTTTGAACAGGATTTTCCGACACCATTACCAGATTCATCCCTGGTGTATGGTCGGTTTGGACAGGCAGAACGGTGATGTGCAGGCTCAGGTTTTTTTCCTTAAAAATAAGAGGGCCGGACTTTAAACCAGACTTGGTGAGCTCCGGAAGAATTCCAGAGAGATAATCGGCAGCTGAGATGGGCCAGGCAGCTATTTCGGGGTGGGTAAGGGTATGGTCAAGGAGCATCAGAGAAGACCGAAGGCGGTCGCTGAGCATACGCAGCACATTACCCAGAGTACGGCGGTGGTCGGGAAGCTGGGCAATGCGTTCCAGCATGGCGCTGACAAAGTGCGGGTCCTTGTTCTGATCCATAAAAATTGTTTCCATGGTCTGGGTGATCACCTCACTGTACCGGAAATCCAGGCGGTTTTCGGGCATACAGATGAGAGGAAAGCCCAGCTCGTCCGCGAGCTCGATGAGCCTTTGGTCAATACCAGGAAGATAAATTCCCACATAATAGAGGATCAGCGCGGCCTCGCCGCCTTCGCTCAGGCGTCTGAGAACCCGGCATTGGGCGTCGACATCGTCCTTAATATTGATGAAGCCGCTGATGACGATCTCGCTGCCGGATATAAAGGATGGGTTTTCAAAAAAGCTGTCCACCAGGGCGCCCGGGTCAGCATATTCGAGAACAGATACAGCGCCCACAAAACGGCCAAGGGCACTGTGGCCGCCAAGTACACGCGCCTCCCTGAGACAGGGAAGCTTTAATAAATCAGCTACAGTGACGCTCATTGCAAAACCTCCAAAGATTTAATGGTGTTATTATAACATAAAAAGACTTTTTAAGTTTTCATTCAGTTTTAACGTTAATTTTAAGACAATCCAACGGTTTTGTCACTTTTTTTGACAAATGTCCCGGGTCGTAAGGTGACAGCCGGGCTTTTGGGGTATTATACTTACCGTAACAAAAGTGAACAACCGAAGGGAGTTATGAATCATGAACAAAGATAAATTAGGTAAAGCTCTGGCGGCTGGTGCCGGTGCTGCTACAGCAGCAGCGGTGGCGGCAGCGACCGTAGCGGCTACTAAAAAAATGCGTAAGCAGCAGGAAGAAGAAAGCGAAAATGCAGTACAGAACCGTGATTACGGTGATAAACAGGTCTATTTTGTAGGCGGTGGTATCGCCAGCCTGGCTGGCGCGGCCTACCTTGTACGCGACGCAAACTTTAACGGAGAAAATATCCATGTACTCGAAGGAATGGATATCCTCGGCGGCAGCAATGATGGGATCGGCACACCGGAAAAGGGCTTTGTATGCCGGGGCGGAAGAATGTTAAATGAAGAAACCTATGAGAATTTCTGGGATTTATTTTCGTCCATTCCGTCTTTAGATAATCCGGAACGTGATGTCACCACAGAAATTCTGAACTTTGATCATGCCCATCCAACCCACGCGCGGGCCCGTCTCATTGATAAGGATGGCAAAATCCTGGATGTTTACAGCATGGGCTTTAATAATGAAGACCGTATGGCCATGGCAAGGCTTTTGGCAACGCCTGAAAAAGATCTGGATAACCTGACCATTGAGGACTGGTTTAACCGCACGCCGCATTTTTTTGAAACCAATTTCTGGTATATGTGGCAGACCACCTTTGCTTTCCAGAAATGGAGCAGCCTGTTTGAGCTTAAACGCTATATGGAAAGAATGATTCTGGAATTCAGCCGTATTGAGACTCTGGAAGGTGTTACCCGTACGCCCTATAATCAATACGACAGTCTGATTCTGCCGCTTAAGGCTTATTTGAAGGATCACGGAGTCCAGTTTGAGACCAACACCAAGGTTGTGGACATTGACTTTGAGGACGGGGAAGGCATTACCGCCACCGCTATTCATGTGGAAAAGAAGGGAAAACCTGAAGAAATCACCCTCAAGGACGGCGATGTGTGCATTGTCACCAATGGCTGCATGACAGACAGCGCAACCCTTGGCGATATGAAAAAACCAGCACCGGAGCCGAAAGAACCGGCGATGTCCGGTGAGCTTTGGGCTAAGATTGCCGCTAAAAAAGACGGACTTGGCGATCCAGAGCCTTTCTTTGGCAATGTACAGGAAACAAAGTGGGAAAGCTTCACAGTTACCTGCAAGGGCAACAAATTTTTGAAGATGATCGAGGATTATTCCGGCAATATTCCAGGGAGCGGTGCCTTAATGACCTTTAAGGATTCCAGATGGCTTATGAGCATTGTTGTGGCCGCCCAGCCACATTTCAGAAACCAGCCCATGGACACCACAATCTTCTGGGGCTATGGCCTGTACCCAGACCGCGAAGGCGATTATGTCAAGAAGCCTATGAAGGATTGTACCGGAGCGGAAATTTTAAAAGAGCTGATCCACCAGCTTCACTTTGAAGAACACGAAAAAGAACTGATGGACTCAGTTGTCAATGTGATACCGTGCATGATGCCTTATATTGACGCCCAGTTCCAGCCAAGGGCCATGAGCGACCGGCCTGCAGTGGTGCCGGAAGGCTCCACCAATTTTGCCATGATCAGCCAGTTTGTAGAAATTCCGGAGGATATGGTTTTTACAGAAGAATATTCTGTCAGAGCAGCCCGAACGGCGGTCTACACCTTGTTTGACATTAAGAAACCCATTATCCCGGTTACCCCCTATAAACGCGACCCAAAGGTTTTGGCAAAAGCGCTTAAAACCGCATACCGTTAAATAAAAAAATGAATGTTGGTTTCTTTGGCAGGCTTTTGCCTGCCTTTTTTATTGTGCAAAAGCAATATTCCCGGTATAATAGAAAGTAATAAGAAAAAGGAGACGGTGTGGATGTTTAAAAAAATCATTAAAGTCATATTTGCAGTGCTGATTGTGGTAACCGTTGGACTGGTGGGCGTATCTTTTTTTACCCCGAAGGATAAGGACGCTGTCACAGATGAGCGGTTAAGCCAGACAATGGCAGAGGATCACTTTTTATCTAACCCCTACAGCGGTTTTTCACAGCTGAACGGGGATGAGAAAAAATCCTATCTCCGGCTGACGGATAAGCTGGATAACTATGAGAGCACAGTGGAGCTTGGCGATAACAAAATATCCGTAGACAGCCTGAACCGTGTCTGGACAGCCATTCAACAGGATAAGCCAGAATATTTCTGGATGGACAGCTATACCTATCATTATGATCAGGAAACAGGGATGGTGACAGACGTTAATTTTAATTTCAACTACAATACCGACGAAATCAAACGGCGGCAGAGTGAAATTGAAGCGGTGGCCTCCGGGATAAAAGCGGGCATTACGCCGGAAATGGACGATTACGCCAAGGTTAAGACGGTTCATGACTATATCGTCAGCCATACCGAGTACGATTTGAATTCAGAGGACAACCAGAATATCTGCTCAGTCTTTCTAAATAACCGTTCGGTCTGTGCCGGTTACAGTAAGGCTTTACAGTATGTGCTCAAGGACATTGGTGTTTTTTCAAATTATGTCACAGGCAATGCCGCGGGCAGAGGCCCGCACGCGTGGAATCTCGTGCAAATGGATGGCGAATACTATTATGTGGACGTCACCTGGGACGATCCGAGCTTTGATGATATTACCTGGGAAGACCCGGCCCTTCGCGCGAACCCGCCGCTGGATATCGAATATGTCTACTTTGGGCTGACAACAGAGGAACTTCAGAAAAACCATACGTTTGATAATGTGCTGAGCACATACCCCGCTTTTACTGCGACGGCAGATAATTACTATGTCAGAGAAAACATGCTTTTTGACTTAAACAATCCAGATGAGCAGGCCCGCTTTATCGATACACTGAGAGATACCCTGAACAACGGCGGAGTCATGGAAGCCCGCTTTACAGAGGCGGGTATGCTGGACCGCGCTCTGACAGGCATAGAAGAAAGTGACATTTTAAATGAGGCTGGGGTACGCTACCTGAGATACGATGAAAATCAGGTGCTGGTCATCTGGCGTCCCTGACACGCCTTTTAAATTTAAGCTGAAAGTGCTACAATAGGACAAAATGATTGAAAGAAAGGTGCCCCGGACGCATGATCCGGGGCGTGGCATGTCTTATGCAGTTAAAAACAAAAAAAACAAGGCTTCTTTTGGGAATACTTCTGCTGATGTCGTCCTTTTTGTTTTCGCAGACGGCTTTGGCAGAAGGACAGCCCACCGATTCTTTAAATATTGAAAACGGCAATATCGCTATTTCAGATGTGGGAAGGGCCACCCAGGCAGGAAATATTTATACCTTCTCCAATGAAACAGGCCTCAGACTGACCGGAACCAGCGACCAGTACGGCGTAACCGTCCGGTATGGCGTGGGCGCTGACGACCCTGTGAAGCTGAGGTTTGATAATCTTCAGATTAATACCAGCAAAGCAGACCTCTGCGCTTTTTCCATTCTGGAGAACGCCTCAGTGGTCATTGAGTTGATGGACGGGACCGATAACCGCCTGACCAGTGCGGATTATTTTGCAGGCCTCCAGGCTCAAAACCTCGGCGGGAAGGCCGGAGAAGTGCGCATAACAGGAACAGGCAGTCTGACGGCCCTTGGGGGTAAAGGCTCGTCGGGTATTGGCGGAGCTCAGAATATCACCCACTGGTATGGTACAGGCGGGAATATTTCCATCGACAGCGGAACCATTACAGCCATAGGCGGTGAGGAAGGCGCTGGCATTGGCGGCGGCTACAAGGGCGACGGCGGTGTGATCCGGGTTTCCGGCGGTATGGTAACCGCCCAGGGCGGCCTGTATGCTGCCGGTATCGGCGGCGGGCATTATGGCCTGGCCGGAGATCTTGACATTACCTCAGAGAACATCACCGCTCAGGCCGGCGATGGCGCCGATACCATTGGAAACGGCGCAGATTACACCGAAAAAAACGCAGGCGAAACGGTCATCGATGTCCAGCAGTCTACGGATGTAAAGATCGACACAGTCCCGTCAGCCCAGCCCGCTCAGCCGGCAGCACCAAAACAGGAGGAAGCCAGTCAGGATAAACAGTCAGTCCAGCAGCCAGCCGAAAAGGCTGGCCTTGGCAGGGTGGTCCTTTCCTTTGGTCTGCTGCTCATTCTGATGGGCGCAGAGATCGTTTTGTGTAAACGGATGGAAAAACAGCATCCCAATGATGAGAACAGCCAGGGGCTATAGGGACCCTTAACATCCTAAATACAATCAATAAGGTTAAGAAATGAAAGCAAAAGAAATTTTCAGCATTCCGAACATTCTATCCTATGTCCGCATTTTATTGATCCCGGTATTTATCTATATTTATGTTAATGCCCAAACACCGCAGGATTACTATCTTGCCGCTCTGATCATCCTGATCTCAGGGCTGACAGATTTTGCGGACGGGCAGATCGCCAGACGGTTTAATATGATCACAGAGCTTGGCAAGGCCCTGGATCCGGTGGCCGACAAGCTTATACAGGCGGCCATTGTTTTCAGTCTGATGTTCCGTTATCAGGGAATAATCTTTGTGGTTATACTTTTTGTGGTCAAGGAGCTTTTCATGCTGGTCAATGACCTTGTGCTCATGCGTAAGGGTAAGAAGCTGGGCGGCGCCATGTGGTACGGCAAGGTATCCACAGCGGTGTTCTATGTGCTCACCTTTATCCTCATCGCTTTTCCGGAAATCAGCGTTACCTGGGCCAATTTGCTCATGGGGATCACAGGCTTTTTTCTGCTGCTGTCCTTTGTTTTATATGGACGTGTATTCATGCAGATGCACCGTGAGGCGGCTGAGGAGACAAACAAACAGTAAAAGTACAGGATGTTTTCAGATATGGTATAATAATACAGAAATGACAGAAACAGGAGGCATATATGCAGGAAATAAAAATTGGAAGAAACGATCCCTGCTGGTGTGGCAGCGGTAAAAAATATAAAAAGTGCCATGAGGCAATGGATGAGAAGATTGCAGGCTTTGCGCTTAAGGGACATATGGTGCCCAAACGCAGCATGCTCAAAACACCAGAGCAGATCGAAGGGATCCGGGTCAGCGGCAAGATTAACATCGCTGTTCTGGACGAGGTGGCCAGTCAGATTAAAGCCGGCATGACCACAGAGGCGATTGATCAGATCGTTTATGATACCACGGTAAAGATGGGCGGTAGACCAGCGCCTCTGGGCTTTGAGGGCTTCCCCAAGAGTGTGTGCACCTCGATCAACGAGGAGGTATGCCACGGCATTCCCTCAGAGCACATTGTGCTTCAGGACGGAGATATCATCAATGTGGATGTGTCCACCGAGTATAAAGGTTATTATTCAGATTCCTCCCGCATGTTTTGTATTGGTGCGGTAAGCCCCGAGAAGCAAAAGCTGGTAGAGGTGACCAGGGAGTGTATCGAAAAGGGGCTGGAGCAGGTTAAGCCCTGGAATTTTATGGGCGATGTGGGCCATGCGGTACACGAACACGCCCTTAAAAATGGCTATACTGTGGTTCAGGAAATTGGCGGACATGGCATTGGTCTGGATTTCCATGAAGATCCCTTTGTCAGTTTTGTAACCAGGCCCGGTACAGAGATGCTGCTCGTCCCCGGCATGGTTTTTACCATTGAGCCCATGGTTAACATGGGAACAGATGAAATATACCAGGATGACGAAAACGGCTGGACCATCTACACCGATGACGGCAAGCCCTCGGCGCAATGGGAGGTTACCGTTGCAGTGACCGGGACAGGTCATGAAGTGATGGTATATTAAGCGTCTCAGAAAAAACAAGTAAAAAGGAGAAAGACCAGTGAAGCTGAAAAAAACGACTCTGAGCGAGGTTTTGGAACATTTTGATCTGGAACTGTCAGATTTTGGCAGTGCGGTTGTCCGTGCCTCTGACGGCTACGCTGTGGATATTTCAGAGGCTATGCTTTGGCAAAAGGATGTAATGCTGGTCTTTGAGGCGGATGATCAAAGGCTTTCCCTGCGGGTATATGTGCGCAGGGAAAGAGCCATGTACTGTGTGCGTGACGTGGTGAGCCTGACCCTGCTGCCTAGAGCCGAAGCGGCACCCGTGACGTCAGTTCTGTTCCTTGATACCGCAGTACAGTCCCTGGAAAAGGAAACCTATGAGGCCTATGGTGAAACGGCCGAGGCGGTTAAAACGGCTGATTTTCTGGATTGTTACTTTGATGAAAGGCCAGCGTTTATCAAAGCAGAAATGACCGACGGCCTGGTGAAGCGGGAGCAGTATTCCGTTTTTTCAAAAGGCTTTTTAAAGCTGACTGGCAAAAATGCCGTTCAGTTTACAGCGCCGGATTTGCCGGCGGGTATGCGGATGAAGGGCATAGAAACCCTGTGTATTGGTGAAGCGGCAGCAGTCAGCCTGAGAATGGCGCTTGAGAAAAACACTGGCACAGAGCTTTTGGGCAAGGCTTTTCTGGAAGCAGTCCTGCCAGAGGGGGCCAGCCTTAAAATAGAGCACTCAGATGGCTTCATGAGTGAAATCGATCGTCAGGCTGTTCTGGACGCACGGTTTTACCTGGATACAGACGGGACGGCAGCCTGCGAAATAAACGGAACAATACTTAAGGGTCTGCTCAGGTTAGAAGCCAGTGAGGCGCTGCCAAAAGTTCGGAAAAAAGCCGTCCTCCCGCCGGTTGAAAAGCTGGTTATGCGTCTGGAGCCTGCCGCTCAAATTGAGCCCCTCGGTGTTATTGACGGTGAAACCTCAGAGCTCTATACGCCTGGCGCTCTATACCAAAGGGCCGGCACCCTTTTGTTTTATCCGCAGTGTGATGAAACGGATAAGCTCTGCGGAATTATGGCTGGAACAGCCTTGACAGAGGACGGCTTCGGCGGGCAGGCGGCCCGAAGCCACGCGGTAGGAAAAGACGGCGGCATGTTCAATATTGGCAGCAATCCCATTGAGCTCAGGGGCAATGCCGTTTTTGGACGGCGGCTGGACGGCAGCCTTTTTGAGATGGCCGGCCTTTTTGTCAATGAGCCAGAAACCAGCGTGATGAGCACAGCCTGGAATGCGCTTGAATGTCTGAAAAATGATGAAAAAATCATGATTATTGAGCTGGACGGTTTTGGCTTGAATATTTACAGAGAAGCCCTGTCCCAGGGCCGACTGCCCTTCCTGGCAAAGCAGCCCATGCGGGGCGCCATGACAGTGTTTCGGCCGGTTTCACACTCTGGGCTGGCAGCAATGCTTACAGGAACTACACCGGATGTCAATGGTATTCACAACCGAAAAGGCCGGATTCTGCTAATGCCCGACCTGTTTGAGCGCTGTAGGGCGATGGGGAAAGAATGCGCCTATATTGAGGGCTGCAGCAAGCTGATCAACACCTCCCAGGAGCCGGTGCTCAATCCGAGCCGGGGCGGAACTACCACCGATAAAGCGGTTTTCGAGTCTGCCCTAAAAGCCCTTGAGAAGCAGCCTGATCTTATTTTTATTCATTTTCACGGGATCGACGATGACGCGACTACCTATGGTCCCTATGCTGTGGAAACCATGGAACGGGTCATGAAAAATGACGCTATGGTCAGCCGCCTGGCAGAGCAGTGGCCCGGCAATATCATTATCACTGCCGACCACGGGCTTCACGAGGAGGCTGGTCACGACAGCAGGGGAAGCCACGGCATCTTCTGCGCAGAGGATATGCTGGTCCCTTATATTTTTATTAAAAAGGATTGTACAGAATGAAGATAAAGACAGAAGCGATACAGCGGGCAGGCCTCGAGACAGTTTGCGCAAGCTTTAAAAAAAGCCGGCAGGCCCCGGAAAGCCGACGTTATGCGGGGGTTCCGTTTAAAACGCTGGCGGATAATACGGGGCAGGCTGTTTCACGGGAGAATATCTGCATTTTCAAGGCTCTGGACGGCTTCAGCATCGCCCTGACGGGTGATGAAGCGCTGGATGCGGAACAGTGCTTCATCGCAGTACATGAAGATGGCGAGCTTTTGACACTGGATGATGGAACGCCATACTGCATGATGCTGATGCTCAAGGATACCACCAGCCAGCGCTGGTGCCGTTATCTGAAAGAAGTGGACATCCGGGAATGATTGGGAGGTAGGAAAATGAAAGTAATATCCATCTGCGGTATTTCGGACAGCGGCAAAACAACGACCGCTGAGCACATTATAAAGGAATTGAGACGCCGCGGCTACAGCGTGGGCTCAGTCAAGGAAATTCATTATGACCAGTTTAAAATAGATACCGAGGGAAGTAATACAGACCGTCATAGAAAGGCCGGCTCACAGCTGGTGACGGCCAGGGGTAAGCGCGAGACCGATATTTTATTTCAGGAAAAGCTGCCAATCCGGGAGATTCTGGCCTTTTACGCTTTTGATTATGTAGTGCTTGAGGGCGTTGCCGATGCATGTGTACCCATGATCCTGACAGCCCACAGGGCACCGGAGCTTGAGGAGCGGTGGAATGATTATGTGCTCTGCTGTGCCGGGCGTATTGCCGGAGCGCTGGACACCTACAGAGACCGTCCAGTTTTTGACGCCAGAACTCAGACCGAAGCCCTGGTCGATCTTATCGAGCTTAAAACCTACCATATTCTCCCGGATTTTGATAAAAACTGCTGTGATGCCTGTGGCTATGGCTGTGCGGGGCTTGGCCCGGCAATTTTAAGAGGCGAAGCCAGAGAAGAGGACTGTATCGTGAGGACTCGTCCTGAAGTGAACGTAAAGATCAATGGACAGCCCCTTGAGATGGTTCTCTTTGTTCAGAATATTATCCGGAGCGCCGTGACAGGTATTGTGGGAGAGCTAAAAGGATACGAGAAAGGCGCCGCCATTGAAATCAGTATTGGAAAAAAGCAAAACATTTGAAAGCCGGCGAAATACAGTAAGCCTGGAAAATGAGCAGATAAAAAAGGTTTTTAGTGATGCCGAAGCTGCCCAGCACGAATGGAATGTCCTTAAGCTCCTTAAAAAAAGAGGGGTAGCTGTACCGGAAATTCTGGACTTGCGGGAAAACGTGCTGTATTTGCAGTATTGTCCCGGTCCTCTGCTGCTTGACAGAGTGCTTGAGCTGGAGGAAAAAAACAGTGCGGAAGGCCTGGCGGATTTATTCGCAGAGCTGGCATGCTGGTTTGAACAGTTTTACCGGGCTGTTCCTGGACATATCCGAGGAGATGTCAATTTCAGAAATTTTATTGTTGGGGTTTCAGGGATTACTGGTATTGATTTTGAAACACTTCCAACCGGCCGCAAAGAGACCGACGCGGCCAATTTGCTGGCTTATTATGCCGCGTACAGCCCAGCCTTTACCGATAAAAGGCTAAATGGGACAGTTCTAATGCTCGATGCGTTTTTAAAGACGTTCCCATTGGACAAACGCGCGGTTTGGGATGAAATGCTCTGTTCCTTTAAATGCATGGACAAACGGCGAAAGGACTTTAACGTCAATGCAGCGGAAAAATGGCTGATCGACTTAAAAAAAGAGGTTTGAGATGAAGGATAAACGCTATTTAAAAAAGCAGGTGCTGTATTTTTTATACCGTGGCGCGATGTGGGCGCTTTGGCTGCTGGTATTCTGGAACATACTCATGTTTTTTATCGAAGCACTGTCAGTAATTTATTTTCCGGTTTTACCGATATGGAATTTATTTGTATTTCTTTTTATGCTGGCAGCAGATTTTCTCATAACACATTATGCTTTTACGCGGTTTGAAAATTGGATTGGAAAGCACCGTTCCTTTAAAAACTATTTCAGGGATTTTCTGATTTAAAATGGATAAGGATAAAACAAAAAAGCTTTTTCGGAAGTTTTCGATTATTTTACTGTGCTTTTTCATTCCCGCTGCCGCCTTTTTACTGCTCCATTTAGATGATGCCATACCATCTCGCCAAAAGGCGGCTGTCGTTGGGGAGCTAGACAGCGCTGTGAGCATTACCGGACAGCCTTTTTTACCTTTTGACGACAGCAGCGAGGCCTACGCCATGGGGGTTAATGCTGAGGGAATGCCGGTTTTCAAAGACCCGGACCAGGCTTTCATACAAATTAAAAAAGATTATACACCAGGGATTAAAGAACTGCAAAAAGAGTTTAAGCTAAAGCCGTTTAACCGCTTTTATTGGCGGCCATATGAAACCTATGGCTGGCAGATGTCGACCTCAGATCCTGAATTAAGGTATCAGGGCAACAGGGTCTGCCGCTTTATCTCCATTTATAAAAACAGCTTTGACAATATTATTCTCGATTGAATAAAACCGCATGAACAACAGTATTTACGGTGTTCATACGGTTTTTGTTTTTTATTTCAAAGAAAACTGCAAATGTATGCCAAACACATCATCCTCCAGTGAAGCGTCAATACTGCCGCCCATTCGGGCGGCCAGGCGTTTGGCAATGGAGAGGCCAAGGCCGGTGGTTTTTCGGCTTCTGGAGGCGTCGGTGGTATAGAAGCGGTCAAAAATACAGGGCAGATCATCAGGGGTAATGCTGTGCGTGCTGTTTTTAAAGGTAATGTCCACGGTATTGCTTTTCAATTCAGCTTTTATGGCAAAACGTCCTTCGCCGTGGGTCAGGGCGTTGCTTAAGATATTACTGAAAATCCGCTTGAAGGCATCGGCGTCACCGGTAACAATAAATGGATCATCGGGAATCTGGATTTCCGGTTCGCTGTCCTGGCTGCAAAAATCATTATAAAACAGGGCCAGAGTATCGCGCAGCACATTGCCCAGATTAACAGGCTCTTCGGCAAGGATCAGTTCATCCGCTTCAATGCGAGCGAATTCAAAAAGCTGGTCTAAAAGCTTGCGCACAGCCTGAATCCGCTGCTGGACAATTTCCAGATATTCGGCTTGGGTTTCCTCGGGCAGGTCGAAATCCTGAAGCATCTGGATATAGCCTGATGCGGAGGTAAGAGGGGTTCGCAGGTCGTGTGAAATGCTTGTAATGCTGTTTTTAAAGCTGCGGTTGGCCTGGGTCATACGGATTTCAAACTGGCGGTGAGTTTCGAGAAGGGTGTTGATGCTTTCGATCAGGGCCTCCACCTCTTTATCCGGCATGGCGGCTGTAATGGGCAGGTTGGTGTCCTCGTTTTGTATAAAATGATTTTGCCGTATGATATCCCGGAGCTGCTTTTTTAAAAGCAGGATATGGGTGACGGCAATGAGAGCTGCCGCCCCAAGGATCGTGCAGAATATAATGAGTGGTGCTTCCATAAAAACCTCACATAATGTCTCTTTTTTTGAAAACAGCAATGCCCAGAAGTGTGGGCACCAGGATATAGACCACCATAAGCGAAATGGTCTGAATCACTACCAGACTGTTAACCGTACTAAAATCAAGGCTGTTCAGTGCCTCGGCGATCCAGAGGGTGATCAGGTTGAAGTCTGTGCCATGAAAGGTATTGCCCACAGATAAAAAGGCAGTGACAAAGATGAGCAGGCAGATATTGACGGCCACAGCGGGGCCGGTCTGCCTGATGAATACAGCGGTCATAACAAAGAAAGAGGCCAGACCCAGGTGCAGCAGGGTCTGTAAAAAGAGGCGGTAGGCCAGCAGGCAAACAGCCTGCGGATCCAGAGAGCCAAAACCCCAGCAGATACCGCTGAACAAAACCGCGCTCAGTATCACCAATGCGATGAGAAGAAGGGTTGCCGCCATGACGGTGATCAGCTTTGAAAGGTAGATGTCCCGCCTTTTAAAGCCTTTAGACACTGTGTTGCGGAGGGTACCGTCCCTGAAATCTGCGCCGATGTATAATGAAATAAAAACCGCCATCAAAATCGTGGTGACGCTGCCCCCAAGCGCCGTTTCGATGAAGGTGTTGGCGTTGTAATTTTGCATGGCTTCAATGGTTTTCGCCAGATTTTCTGAGTTGTTTGACAACCCAAAACGGATACCGAAGCGGTTGTTTTCTTCAATACGATTTTCAGATTCCTGTAGAGCGGCAGGGGACATACTGGAAAAAAGATCAGCGGAATAGAGCTGTCCAACCGTGACAAAGGCCATGAGCGCTACACAGAGAATCATACAGACCCTGAAGGATTTGGCTTTAAAAAGTTTGAAAAAGTCAGAACGCAGCAGGTTAAGCATGATCTTCGCCTCCCATCATGGACATAAAATAAGCCTCAATATCCTGGCCGACTGGCGTGATGGATTCCACGAGAATACCGTTTTGGTTGAGCTCCCGGTTGACAAAGCCGCTCTGGTCCACATAGTCAAAAAGACGGATGGTATTTTCGGGTAAAATGTCATAATTATCTGTACCCAAAAGAGTTTCAATGAGCATCGCGGCTTTTTTGGGTTGATCCACCACGATTTTCAGGCAGCGCTGACAGCGTGTTTCCAGCTCCTCCCGGTTAAACTCGTCGATGAGCATGCCCTCGCGCATGATGCCGTAGCAGGTGGCCAGCTTTGACAGCTCGCCAAGGATATGGCTTGAAATCAGGACGGTCACCCCCCGTTCCTGGCTGAGGCGTGTCAGGACAGCGCGGATTTCCGCAATGCCTCTGGGATCAAGACCGTTGGTGGGCTCATCCAGAATGAGAAAATCCGGACTGCCGAGCAGGGCAATGGCAATGCCCAGGCGCTGGCGCATACCCAGGGAATAGTGCTTGACCTTTTTGCGGTCTGTACTGCTCAGGCCCACGGCCTCCAACGAGTCGGCGACAGCCCTGCTGCTGGTGATGCCGAGTAAACGCCGGTGGGCTTCCAGATTATCCGGGGCACTCATGTTGCCGTAAAGCCCGGGCGCCTCAATAATACAGCCTGTCCGTCTGCGGTGCCGCTCCAGATCTGGGCTGTCAAAGAGTTTCAGCGTCCCGTCGGTAGGGGGCATAAGGCCTGCGATCAGGCGCATGAGGGTGGTTTTTCCCGCGCCGTTTCGCCCGATAAGACCGTAAATATCACCCTTTCGGATGGTCATATTCACATGGTCGACGGCGTGCCGGCCCTGGGCTTTTCGTTTTTTAGGCCAGCTTAATCCCGCCGGTGGGAAAACTTTTGTAAGGTTGTGGGTTTTCAGGATAGTGGACATGGGTTTGCATCCTTTTCTATTTTTATTCAGAAGGCTTTCAAGGATATTGTAGCATGCTGTTTTTTAAATTCTGTAAGCCAATCCTAAAGAAAAGATAAAGATTGCCCTATTTCATTTTAAAACCGATGCCCCAGACCGTTTGGATATAAGCTTCATCGGGGTCAATTTTCGCCAGCTTCTGGCGGAGATTGCTGATATGCACGTTGATGGCGTTATCTTCGCCGAGGAATAGATCGTCCCAGACGGTTTCGTAGATAACATTTTTGGAAAAAACACGCTGTGGGTTCTGCATCAGAAGCTCTAAAATTTTATATTCCCTCTTTGTCAGTGACAGGGGCTGTCCATTCAGATAAACCTCGTAGGTGGAGGGATTAAGGGTGAGCCCCTTATAGGCCAGCGTTTTGCCTGAAGCGCCCGCATTTCCCGAATTACGGCGTAAAAGCGCCTCGATACGGGCCAGAAGCTCTTCATTGTTAAAGGGCTTGGTGATGTAGTCATCGGCGCCGCCCTTGAGCAGGTTGATCTTTGTAGAGGAATCGTCCTTTGCGGAAACGGCGATGACCAGGGTGTCCGAGGTTTGTCGCAGGCTTTTGAGGACCTCCTCGCCGCTCATTCCGGGGAGCATTAAGTCCAGAAGAATTAAATGATAGCTCTTTTTTTCAAGACACAAAAGGGCCTCGGTGCCGGAGTAGGCAGTATCCGCCCCATAGCCGCTGTGCGTCAGCAGATCCATGAGCATGTTACTGATGTTGACATCGTCCTCGACGATTAAAATATTGATGGATTCCATTTCGTTTGTCCTTTTTATTTAAATAGATTGATTTTCTTAAGCTGCCGGTACAGAAGGTCGGCCGCCACTCCCACCACAATCCCTGTCGGGACGGCGAGCAGCATGAGAAAGGGCAGGTAAGACCAGAACAGGTTTATGTTCTGCACCACCGCGGCCGCCACGATCAGCTGGCCCAGATTGTGGGAAACAGCGCCGAGTACACTGACGGTGATGAGGGACAGCTTTTTACCAGCGGTTTTCAGGAGCAGGGTCATTACTCCCAGGCTCAGGTAACCTCCGGCCAGAGCGTAGAGAATGGCACTCATGCTGCCAAATAAAAAGCCGGATAAAAAGATCCGCGCAGTAATAATGAGCACGGTCAGCGGAGCGCCCAGCGTTAACAGCGAAAGAAGCGTAACAATGTTGGGCAGTCCTACCTTTGCCCCGGGCACCGGCATGGGAATGGGCACCAGGGATTCCAGATAGCTGAGAATCAAAGCCAGGGCAGTGTACAGGGCAATGATGACCAGGCGGTGCGTTTTGTTTTCCATTTTAAGGCTCCTGTATGATTTCGAGAATCAGCCGGTGGGGCAGGCAGGCGATGGTTTCACCCGGAGCTTTGATGGCCGGGCTGTGCACACACACCTGGTTATCACAGTCTGCACTTTCGACTAGAGCGCTCTGGTCTTTAATGATAATGGTGTTGCTGCCAAGCGCAGTGGTGATGGTTTCGGTATGGTCCTGATCCAGCGGCAGGGTACGGATAACCTCGCCATTCTGGCTGACCCGGAGCAAAAGGCCGGAGCCTTTATTATTCATCAGGTGAAAGATGCCGAAAGCCACGAGGGCAATGGCCACGACCCCGGCGATAATGATCAGATCATGTTTTTTCATGTTTTTATCCTTTGGTTCATTCTAGACTCCATTTTAACGAAAAAAACAGTCTTGGTAAAGAGCAACTTTTTTGATATAATCACTTTTTAAGACGGGAGGCAAGAATTTTATGGAAAATTATGAGGATATCCGGCAGCTCGAGGTGACCACTGACGGCTATGTGGGAGAAGGCTATTCGGCCTGTATTGATTTTGAAACAGGTATGGCTTACTGGTCCACCAGCGCGCTTTTTTATCAGCAACCCAAATATCTGAAAACATTGGATAAAGAGGCTCTTGAAGCCTTTAGAGCAGGTGTGGAAACGGCAGGTGTGCTGGAATGGAAGAAAAAATACTATGACCTGAAATGTCTGGACGGGCCGATCTGGGAGATGCGGCTGATTTTTGAGGATTCTGAGAGACGGCTTGGCGGCACAGCGGCCTATCCTGAAAGCTGGAACACTTTTTGCGCCCTGCTCGCTGAAACGCTGGGAAAAGCTTTTAAGTAATGGAGAATGAAAGATTCTCCATTTTTTATTTGGGGAAAATCAGTTAATGAAAGGGAGAGGTGTAAGAGGAATGATGGGGACAAAAAATAAAAAAGCAGATGTTATTTTAACATCTGCCTGATCACCAATTAAATGGTGCGAGAAACGGGAGTCGAACCCGTACGTGCGTAGCACACACGCCTCTGAAACGTGCTTGTCTGCCAATTCCAACACTCTCGCACATCGCTCGTTTTCTTTGAGCGGCGACTCATTTCCTGAGTGCTTGTATATAATAACTTTTTTTGTCCGCTTTGTCAACACTAATTTTAAAATTTTTTAACTTTTTTTTCGAAAAAGCTTTTTTGCATAAAATAACATGATTTTTGTGCGTCTTAGCTTCAAAAATAAAGCGTTGTATTTGAAGAAAGTCAATTAGTAATTGTAAAGCAGAGCAAGCTGCGATAAAATAACCTTATAGCAAAAGGGGGAGATTATCATGAAAAAATGGGAAGATTCTTTTACAAGAGATATTTTAGATAGTGGCTATGACCTTTTTAAAAGCGACCAGGTTCTTGAAGCGGTGCGCTGTCATAACGGTTATGAGGCGGTCGTGCGGGATACCAAGGATTACCGGGTGGTGATCGAAACAGAATTTGGCGAGATTACTGCCATGCGTTGCGATTGTACCTTTGCGTCGGAGGGGGCGCCCTGCAAGCATATGGCAGCGGCCCTTTTTGCCCTTACAGAAAGTGTGGCGGACGATTTTAAGGACCCGTGGCAATATGAAAACACAGAGCTGTACGCCCTTGTGCAGGGAGCGCGGGAAAATGAGCTCAGAGATTTTATCTATGAGCTGGCCTGTGACGACAGGAACCTTTCAAACCGGCTTTGGCTGAGGTTTTTCAAGGGAGAGAGTATCGAGGAGCTTCGCCCGCTGGAGCGTTCTTTAAATGCGATTTGTAAAAAATACCTTGGCCTGGAACAGTTTATCCCTTATTGGGACGCCACGGACTTCTGTGATGAGATCGAGCAGTTTTACTCCGATAATCTGGAAGCCCTTATGGACAGAGAGCATTACGGGAGCGCTTTTGATTTCACCACCATGGTTTATACCAAGCTGTGCCAGCTCGAGATTGACGATTCGGAAGGCGATGTTGAATACCTTGCCGAGGAGTGCGCTGATGGCTGGATGAAAATACTGTCAAACATCGATGATGAGGCGGAGGAGCGCAGAATGCACCGGTGGTTTATGAATCATCTTGGCGGTGACACGCTTTACTATCTTGAGGATTATGTGTTTGACGTTTTTATAAAATGGAACTGGAGGCCTGTGCTGCTCACAGAGAGCATTAAAACAGTGGACTGGCTGATCCGGAACGCGACACCGGAGCGGCTTGAATACTGGCTTGAGACCTACGCGGTCTGCCGGGTCCAGCTGATGGAAATGCTGGAGCTGCCAAAGGAGGCCATCGAGGCCTATCAGGAAAAGTACTGGCACTTTTCAGGCATCCGGAACATGGCCATTTCCATGAAAATCCAGAACGGCGAAATGGATCTTGCGGTCAGGCTGATTAATGAAAGCATGGAAATGGATAAGGACGATCCTGATAAAATCAGTGAATACCAGCGCGTGCTGGTATGGCTTTATGAAAAACTGGGCAAACCCGAAGCGCTGAAAAAGGTGCTGGCGGACAGTCTGGTGGGGGAAGACTTCGTGAATCTGAAGGATTTCAATAAGCTGAAAGCCCTCTGTCAGGAGGAAGAATGGCGTGAGCTTCGGGAAGCCATTTTCAAGGGGATTGACTATGATCATAACCTGCGTGACCTGTATCAGGAGGAAGGGCTGAGCGAACGCCTTCTGGAAAGCATCCGCAGCCAGGGAGACCTCTCCGATCTGGCCTGTTATGAAGAAACATTGAAGGCAGGGTGCCCTGAGCGTACGCTGGAGCTCTATGCCGAGCTTTTAAAGGATATGGTGAAAAAGGCCACAAACCGGCGGAAATATCAGCAGATCGCGGATCATCTGAGAAAAATGCAGGATTATCCCGGAGGGCCTGAGAAGGTTCGTCTGCTGACCGCAGACTGGCGTCTCCGCTATGCCAAACGGCGCGCGCTCATTGAGGAGCTTGGAACACTATAACCAATTAAAAAAGTCATGACGCCACCCTTGAAAGGAACGCCATGGCTTTTTTGTTTTTTATAGAAACCATTCCGGTTCGGCCCGGCGCTTCAGCCCCTCCTCGAGCTCATGCTTGTGGTAGAGATAACCGGCGTCGTCATAGTAACGGGCATGAACCGGACATTTTTTGATACATGCGCCGCATTTTATGCAGATTCCGGTATAAATCCGTACATCGTCGTGGTCGATCGAGCCCATTGGGCAAACCTCAGCACAGAGCTTACAGTCCGTACAGGTGTCGTCTGTAAGCGGTTTTACCTTTCGGATATCCACCGGGTTACCCTTGCGGTCCCTTGGCTGGTAATATTCACGGTACGGGTTGGGGGTGCCTTTGATATGAAGCCGCGAGGTATCCTGAATATCGGTGACAGCCGCTGCCTTTTCGTAGGTTAAGCCGGCAAATTGACGGGCTTTTTCCATATCCCGTTCATCGGGCCGGCCGGATGCCAGTGTATCGGAAAAGGAATGCTCCCCGATAAAGGCTCCGGCTGTGAGAGGATAAAAGCCATCCTTTTCAAGAATATCGCGGAGCTCAATGAGGGCATCGTCGTAGTCGCGGTTGCCATAGAGTACCAGCGGGACGGCCATGGCTCCGTTACCCTCCAGGGTCAGCAGGTATTTCAGCAGCACGTTGGGCACACGGCCCGCGTAGACAGGCGTGCCAAATACGACCAGATCATCAGGCTCAAAGCTTTTGGGAGCTTTTCTTTCCTCGGGCAGTGTAAAGTCAAAAGACTCATAGGCTACTCCGAGCTTCTGTGAAAGCGTGGCGGCGACCTGCGTTACCAGCTTCTGGGTGGTTCCCGTAGCGCTGAAATAGACAGCCCATACTCGATTGATTTTCATTTTTTTCTCCCTTGCGTAAAAGAGTGGTCTTAATGCCTTAACTATATCAGAGGGTGTGATGGTTTTCAAGGGGGGAGTTGAAAAAATACGAGATGCGCAAAACGGCGTATCTGCGCCGCAGGTTATCCACAGATCAGAGCTGTTGTGAAAGCTGCCCGGACACACAGATATTTATGACAGCACATTCCCATAAAGAGACAGAACCTCAAGTATTTGAACTTTTAAAAAATCTGGGAACCCTATGGAATTTTTGACGAGTATATTAAGTGCGGAGCCGAATATAAAAAGAGTTCTGCTGTTTTCATTACAGCCAGCGGATGTTATAATACAGGTAAGCTCAATTAACGATTGAAGGTGAAAGGAGCAGTACCTATGAAAATGCCAAATGAGATTGATCCTGCCATGTTTGCCCCGTGCGGAATGAACTGCATGGTCTGCTACAAGCACTGTTACCATAAAAAGCCCTGTGCGGGCTGCCTGAACGGTGATAAAGGAAAGCCTGAGCACTGCCGGAAGTGCCGGATCAAGGCGTGCGCTCTGGAAAAGGGGGGTCAGTACTGCTTTGAATGCGAAGCGTATCCCTGTAAGCCTGTTAAGTCCCTTGAAAAAAGCTACAATACCCGTTACCATGCCAGCCTGATAAAAAACAGCCGTGTGGTTAAGGGGTCAGGTCTGAAGGTATTTATGGCACAGCAGAGGCAGCGCTTTACCTGTCCGGACTGCGGCGGCGTCATATCACTACACGACGCCGAATGCAGCGAATGCGGGCGAAAGACCGAAGAACCGGACTGGACATAAAATGAAAAAACGGACGATCCGGCAATGGGAACAGTCCGTTTGAAGATCAACCTGCAGCATACGCGTCAGCTGGGTTTGCCTGTAAAGGGATTTCGACCTTTGACAAAGCAGAAAATAATGTGGATCATGCCCAAAACAATGCCGGCAATGGCAATGCCCTCGGCAAAACCAAGCCAGAAATCAGGCAGCAGCCAGCTTAAAAATAAGGACAGGGTAAAACACAGCAGCCCTACCAGGTACAAGGCCATCACAAAAGAACAATACCCCTTTTTTTCAAAAAACTTCATCCAAAAATCCCTTCCTTTCCAGCGTTCCTTCTACTAAATATTATTATAGCATAGGGCCGCTCAAAAGTCTAAAGCGATTTCATCGGGATATTTTGGGTATTTTAACCAATAATAAATACGTGATATAATCAATCCAATTAAAAAAAGTAAAGGAGATCAAGTGATGACAGGTGTAGAAATTGATATGGTGGTAAATGACAGTCTGAAGGCCCTGGAGGTGTATGAAAAAATATTTGAGGTCAAGCGTATAGAAGTGACTGATTACCCGAAGGGAAGCAATGAAGCAGTCTTTACCATTTATGAAACCCGTTTCCACATGCTGGATGAAAACCCGGAGTACCAGCTGGCTGCGCCACAGCCGGGCCAGCCCCAGTCCATCTGGTATAATGTTCTGGTGCCGGATATTCTCGCAACCTATGAAAAGGCCATGGCGGCAGGATGTACCCCGATCCAGCCCATTACCGAAATGCCTGAAATGGGCGCTTCCAACGCCATGTTCGCCGATGCCTTCGGCTATGTCTGGATGCTCCATCAGATTCACCGGGAAGTCCGCTTTGAAGACCGGTGCAAAGCCATGGAGGAAATGCACAAATAAGCAGAATTTAACGGAAAGCAGCCGGGACCCGGCCGATTTTCAGGTTTGGAGATCGGCTTTTTTGTTGGCAAAAATGAACCGGCTGCCAATGACGGCAATGACAGAGGCCAGAAGCACATAGGCCAGGCGAAGTTCAAAAACCTCGGACTGTTTCATGAACAGAGTGCTGAGGGCAATGGCGTAGCAGGTCATATAGGTGGCGCGGAACAGGTAGTTGTTTACCGCATAGCCCAGGAAGGTGCCGATGGAGAGAATGATCATGTGTCCGGTAAAGCCGGTAACATAGTGGAGCAGAATGGCGGATATGAAAACTCCGGCGATGTTGCCCCCCACACGCTGTTTGATCTTGACCATGCTGTCCTCATAAAAATTGAGAGTCATGATAAAAACATTGAGGGGCAGCCAGTAGCCCTTTGGAATATTAAAGACCCGTTCCAGGAAAAAGCTGAAGGTGACCAGCAGAGAAATCCGGATGGCAAAGCGGGTAAGGCGGAAATCAAAGGTACCAGATTGGAGGGGCTCCGAAGGGTCCCAGAACAGATGAAAGCGCAGCATGGCCGCCAGGTTTTTAAAGGACCGCGAAACGCCTTTCAGAAAGTCCAGGGTTTTGCCGCCAAGACGGACAAAAGGATTGAAAATCTTCAGGTCAAGCTTAAAGCCTGTCTTTCTGCGTGTCACAAAATACATGATGACAAGCCCCAGAGTGGCGATGACGCTGGAGACGGCGATGGACATAAAGCGCAGCCTGAGCTCGGGCAGAGTGGTGGAAAAGCTCTGGTACAGCACAAGCCCGAAGCCGTAGCTGTAGTAAGCCTTTGAGGTATCGGAATCGGTGAGAAGAAAGACCATGAGATAGGTGGTGACAAAGTCCACACTCACGCAGAGCCAGACGTTCATGCTGGCCAGGTGGGCGGCCACGGCTAGCAAAAGGTTGATGAGCATCACGCTGTAGGGGTGCCAGCGCTCCGGCGAAAAATCCTTGAGACGGTTGAAAATAATGGTGAGTGGAACAGCGATGACCGCGTTCTTATAGCCAAATAAAGCCATGTTCATAAAAAAGAGCAGCAGACAGAGCGTGGTGGCCGGAATGGATTTCTTAGTGCCCTTCCAGGCAGACTGGCCCAAGTGCTTAAGGTTCAGGCGTTTTATTTTTTCACTCATTGGCAGGCTTCCTTTCATCATCATCGCTACCATAGTTTTTACCCAAAAAGGGAATTTTATTCGATTTATGTGCGTTAAACAGGCGGAATTGTGGTACAATATTTAACGGCCCCTTTTTATGGGAATCCAAGCATCATTGATTGTAAAAGGAGATATTGAACATGCAAAATACAAACGATATTCCAAAAGGCCCCTTACAGCGGGTGGCCGCGATTCACGATATATCCGGCTTTGGGAAATGCTCCATGACCGTTGTGCTGCCGATTTTATCCGCAGCAGGTATCGAGGTGGTCTGTATGCCCACCGCAGTGCTGTCCACCCATACCGGCGGCTTTGAAGGCTTTACCTACCGTGACCTCACCTCAGATCTTCCGGCGATTACCGAGCACTGGAAGTCTCTGGACCTGCACTTTTCATCGATCTACAGCGGTTTTTTGGGCTCACCGGAGCAGGTGGACATTGTATCCCATTTTATTGATACCTTTAATTCTGACAGCACACTGGTCTATGTGGACCCGGTAATGGCTGATGAAGGCCAGCTTTACAGTGTGTTTGACGACCATATGGTAGATAAAATGCGTGAGCTGTGTGAAAAGGCCGACCTGCTGCTGCCAAACATTACCGAAGCCTGTTTTCTGCTGAAACAGCCCTATCATCCTGGCCCGTATACCAGGGACTATATTGAAAAGCTTGTGCGCGATTTATCCGCCATGGGGCCGGAAAAGGTTGTGCTGACCGGTGTGTATTTCGACGATGAAAAGCTGGGCGCCGCCTGCTATGACCGCGCAGAGGACAAGGTGGCGTACGCCTTCTCTGAAAAAATACCCGGACAGTTCCATGGAACCGGCGATATTTTCGGCAGCTTCTGTCTGGCGGCTCTGCTGAACGGCGAGTCACTTCTGGATGCCACACAGTTTGCTGTCGATCTGACCACGGCCTGTATTCTCAGAACGGTTGCCCGCGAAACCGAACGCCGCGAGGGTGTGGATTTTGAAGGTGTGCTGCCGCAGATGATGAAACGGCTGGAGCTGCTCTAGGCAGCGGCGGAGATTAAAAAAGCAGGTGCGTCGTTTCGACGCACCTGCTTTTTGTATGGCGCATAGCGCTGCTTTGTTTATTTTTCATCGAGCGTTTTGATCAGGGGGATCAGCTCGCTCAGGTCCTGAATAACATAATCTGCGCCGGCATCTCTGAAGGTTTTGGTTACCCTGTTGATGGCGGCGGCCTTGTCGTCGTCACAGAGCTGGTTGAATTCATCCTCGGTCAGCCCCATCTCAGAGCTGCCGCATACTACGCCGATGGAGACCACACCGGCGTTTTTTCCCTCCAGAATATCGGAGACTGTATCGCCGATTTTTACAGCGTTATGGACAGAATGCACACCCAGGGTCTCCAGGTTTTTAAAGAGCATAAAGGGGTAGGGGCGGCCATAATTTTCCACAGCGTTAGGGCTGTACCAGCAGTCCGGCGCGTAACCCTTTGCGGCCGCGATGCGGGTAACCACAGCCATCATTTCATCGGTATAGCCAGTGGTTGAGCCAATCTTGAGGCCCAGGCCGCGCAGTTCTGCCACAATATCCAGCACATGGGGCTTGGGATCGGCAAACTGGTCCAGAATACTCATGAGCTTTTCCTCAAACTGGGCGTACATGGCGTCAATATCCTCTTCGGTGTAGCTACGTCCGTACTTTTCCTGCCAGAGGCTGCTGATCCGCAGCATATCCATCATGGTGCGGATATGGTCGCGTTTGAGCATACCCATGGGCTTTCGGGTTTCCTCTATGGTAGGCTCGATGCCGAAGCCTTTAAAAACCTCCATAAATGCCTGTACCGGGGCAAAACATCCGTAATCGATCGTGGTACCGGCCCAGTCAAAAATAACAGCTTCAATCTTTTTCATCATCATGGCCTCCTAAGCGCTCTGTTTTAAATAATCATAAAAGATATTATAGAGATTTTCAATATCTTCTTGATATATTTCTCCGATATTGCCCATGCGGAAGGTGTCCACCCTGGTCAGCTTGCCGGGATAGATGGCATAACCGCGGGCCTTGACAAAGTTATACATGTCGGTAAAATCAAAGCCCTGCTGTGGGTAGAGGAAGGTGGTGATAATGGGCGAGCGGTAGGGTTCGTCAATATAGGCATGGATTCCCAGCTCCGCCATTTTTTCGACTAAAAGCTTATTATTGGAGGCATAACGCTGATAACGGGCTTCGACGCCGCCGCGCTCCTCCAGCTCATCCAGAGCCTTGGAAAAGGCCAGGACCGTATGTGTAGGGGAGGTGAAGCGCCATTTTCCATCCCTGTTCATGGTTTCCCACTGGTCGTAAATATCCAGTGACAGACTTCGTGCCTTGCCCTTCGAAGCCTGAAGGGCAGCGGTGCGGGCAATGATAAAGGAAAAACCCGGTACGCCCTGGATACATTTGTTGGCACTGCTGATCATAAAATCGATGTGGTGCTCCTCAACCGGGATGTCGATGCCGCCAAAGCTGCTCATGGCATCGACAATATAGGTTTTGCCAAACTGCGCGCAGAGTTCGCCGATGGCGTGAATGTCGTTGAGAATGCCCGTAGTGGTTTCACAGTGAACCATGGCCACATGGGTAATGTCCGGGTTTTCCTCCAGAAGGGAACGTACTTTAGCAGCATCGGGGATCTTATCGTACGCTTCGTTATAGGCTAGGCTCTTGAGACGGTGATAGCTGGCAATGTCCAGCATACGCTCGCCATAGGCGCCGTTTGTGATGAACAGCACCTTATCCTCATCGCCGATTACACTCGAAAGCACGGCTTCAACGCCAAAGGTGCCGCTTCCCTGCATGAGAATGGCAGTGTGGGTATCCTCGCCGACGTGGGCGATTTTTAGCAGCTGCGCCCGGATTCTCTGGGTGATGGCTTTATACTCATTATCCCAGGTGCAGTGGTCAAAAAGCATTTCGGCCTTTACCGCATCACTGGTTGTCAGGGGGCCGGGGGTCAATAATTTATATTTTTCCATTAATTTTTTATTCTCCTTATATTTTTTGATTATTTATTCAGCTTACACGCCACTGAAAACTCCTGATGCCTTTGTAAAAGATCCACGGTCAGAGCTTCCGGGAAAATCCTGGGATTTTTAGTGCACAGGACGGGATCGGCGGTTTCTCCGGGATACAAGGGCAGCGGGTAGGTGTTGAGCAGCTCGGTTCGGGCATTTTTCACAATACACTCTGCCATCTCCATGGCTTTGGCGTTGGACTGATTGCCTTTATTGATAACGGCAATGGATTCAGTCAAAGAATAGCTGCCTTCGGACGGATCGATGTAGTCGATGGGAAGGCCCTCGTTTTTAGCGGCTACAGCCTGATGGCGCAGGCCGAAGGCCAGGGCAACCTCGCCGGCCTTTACCTTTTTAAAGGGGCCGGAACCGGAGCTTTCCATATGCGGGCCGGCATTTCGGATAATTCCGGTCATGATTTCCGCGCCCTGCGTTTCGCCGTAAGCGCCGATGACCGCCTGTACCAGCAGCCAGCCAGTTGAGGAACCCTCGATATCCGGAATGGATATCTGTCCCGCGTATTGTGGATTGGCCAGGTCCTTAATGGAGGCAGGCGCTGGCAGGTTTTGCGCTTTCATCACCTCGGTGTTGACCATGATGGCCCCTTCCTGGGCTGTAATGGGCGAGGAATAGGCGGGCGAATCACCACTCAGGGTGGTGTGGTCAAAGCTCAGGTCAGAAAATATTCCAGATTCCTTCTGGGCGGTATCCAGATAATAAGTGCTCATGGTCACCAGGTCGGCTTCAATTTTGGCGCCTTCGGCCATCATCCGTCCGCCTAGTTCAGAGGTGGCAAAGCTCTGGATAATGTACTGCCCTTCGTAGCCCCCAGTAGTCAGCGCGTTTTCCATGGCGGTCAGGGCTTCGTCATCGGCATTGGAGTAGATAACGACCCGGTTGTCTGCGCTGGCGGTGCTGCATCCCGCGGCGGTTAGGGCTGTGGCGGCAATGAGCAGCCCTGCAGTGAGTGCTTTTACGAGTTTATTCATCAGGCGGCCTTCCTTTCTGTTTTTTTTGATAAGGCTTTTAGAATCATCTTGACAGCCAGGTTGGTGGCAAGGATGAGCAGGGATAAAACAAAAATCTGCTCAAAATCGCCAAAGTGCTGAAGCTGTTTGATTTTGGTGGTGACAACCATGGTGCGGGCCCCCACAATAAAAATGACAGCGGAAATGGTGACCATGGCATTGATAAAGTAATAGCTGAACATTTCAAAAACCGTGGACCAGGAGTTGGGGATCACAACTCTGAAAATGGTTTTTGTCCAGCTGTCGCCCATGAGCATGCCCGTGGTTTCCCAGGAGGCGTTCATCTTGGACAAAGAATTTTTGATCATCAGGTAGGGGGTCGAGAAATAATGGATAATGTTGCAGATGATCAAAATAATAAAGGTACACTGAAGGCTGGTGCCGGAAAAAGCCAGCAGAAAGGCGATGCCGAGCACCATACCCGGTACGGTGTTGGTGGTCTGGACCAGGCCGTCAATGGCGGCTTTGGAGGGCTTGCCCATCTTGCTGCGGGCTGTGACCAGCGCACTCAGGTAAGCGACGGCTGTTCCCAGCACGGCTGTAAGGGCCGCCACCCATATCGAATTGAGATACACACCGGCCAGCTGGCCGCCAAACAGAGTTTCTTTGATATTATCCAGCGAAAAGCCAAGCTCATAGGGCCAGCTTTGAACAAAGGGAACAATAAAAATAACCGCGAAGATGGACAGAATGCCGATCATGACCAGAGCGGAGAGAATGCTGAACAGTCCGTCGCGCCCTTTGTTTTTTGTGAGCTCGATCTGCGAGATCTTATTGTACCGAAAATTGTATTTTTCCAGGTAGCGCAGCATCAGAATGCTGAAAACCGAAGGGATGAGCATCATCATGGCCACTACCGCGCCCTTGCTGAAATTGGGAATGGAGCCCAGCATCTGGTTGTACAGCGTGGTGGCGACCACCTTGTACTCGCCGCCGACCGAGGCAGGAATCCCAAAGTCCGTAAAGCTCAGGAAAAAAGCCTGAATAAAAGAAGCCCCCAGGGTGGCGATCAGCGGTTTAAAGGTCGTGGTGAAAAAAGTTTTAAAGCGATTGTCCCCGAGCACACGGGATACCACAGAAAACTTCTTGTCAATGTACTTAAATGTATTGTTGATGAGCATAAAGGCAATGGGCACTGTATAGATCACATAGCCCAGCAACAGTCCGTTAAACCCGTAAATTTCAAAGGGCTGAAAGCCCAGCAGCTTGGTGATAAGGCCCTGCTTGCCAAAGGAATAGATGATGGCAAAGCCGTAGGTAATGGTGGGCAGGAGCATGGGCAGCACAGCCACGCTGGAGACAGCGCTCTTATACCAGCCGGGTACGTTGGTGCTGTTGACCGTATAGGCCAGCATAAAGGCAATGACGGTGGTGACCAGCGCGCTGACGCATGCGATGACAAAGCTGTTGAGCAGAGCGTTTAAAAAACCAGCGCTGGTTAAAACAGCGGCGTAGTTGGCTAGGCTGAGACGGCCGTCTGCATTGAAGGATTTGATGAGCAGCAGTACCAGCGGAGTGATAAGAAATACCGCAAAGATGACAATGATGATCCAGAAAATAACCTTCAGCTCCAGAGGGGTGCCGGTGTTCGCCCGGCTTCTCAGCCGTGGACGGGCCTTTTCTCCGGCGGAATTACTGGGCATAGCATTCTCCGAATAACGAAAAGATATTGTTGCGTTTGATGATGAGCTGATTCAGAATAAACTCCTGAACAAAGCTGTTGCCAGGGCGGGTGATGATTTCCTGAGGCTCAGCATACTGTGAAATTATACCGCCGTTTAAAATGAGCACCCGGTCCGATAAGGTAAGGGCTTCTTCAGGGTCGTGTGTTACAATGATCGTTGTCAGATCAAATTCCTTGGCAACGGTTTTGATCCGGTCCTTGATAGATTCCTTGATCACGCCGTCAAGGGCGCTCAGCGGTTCGTCTAACAGCAATACCTTTGGCTTCATTACCAGGGTGCGGGCCAGAGCGACACGCTGCTTCTGACCGCCTGAAAGCTGATCGACAGGCTTGTCCAGGTGTGGCTTTAAATCCAGAAGGCCGATGAGTTCATCCACCTCATCCTGGGTGGAAATCCCCGGCTTGTTTTTGAGGCCGTAGACGATATTATTGTAGGCGTTCAGATTTGGGAAAAGGGCATAGTCCTGAAAAACAATGTTGAAATCGCGCTGTTCCATAGGCACGCGGGTAATATCCTCGCCGTCGTATAAAAGCTGTCCTTCATCAATATCGGTGATGCCGAGGATCAGATTGAGCAGTGTGGTTTTGCCGCCGCCGGATGGGCCTAAAATGGAAACAATTTCGCCCTTTCCGATGTCCAGGGTGATACCTTTCAAAATTTCTACGCCGTCATAGGCCTTTTTTACATTTCTTAAACTTAACATGTGTTATACTCCTTTGTATTTTAGTTGAGATAAATAGCGGATTGAAAAACAGGGCTCTTTTAAAAGCCTAGGCGTATTTTAAATCTAAAAATCGTTCAATTCAATAGACTTAACAAAGAGTTAACGGAATTTAACCGAAGCTTTACACAATCATTGATTTTACAAACAGCGGCCCGATTGGTATAATATTAAAAGAATGAGAGAAAAGAATGGAATCTAAAAAAACCGCTATGAAAAATAAACAAACTATTTGGTGGAGCATCCCTTTTCTGGCTGCTCTGGCGGTGGTCTTACCACTGTGTCTAAAGGAGGGGATTCCCTTTGGAAATGATGCGAGCTTCCATCTTTCCAGAATTGTTTCCATCGCGGAGGGGCTTAAAAACGGTGTTTTTTTACCAGGGGTCTATGCCGATTACTTTAACGGCTATGGTTACGGCAATGGGCTTTTTTACCCGGATTTGTTTTTGTATATTCCAGCCCTGCTGATGCTTTCAGGCATACCATCTATCACAGCCTATAAAATTTTTTTGGTAATACTCACAGGCGCCATGGCCTGCACCATGTATTTTTCGGTCAAAACAGTATGGCGCTCAGACTTTGCGGCATCGGTTTCCACGGTGCTGTATCTTCTGTGCTCTTTTCATACCACGGATTTGTACCAGCGGTCATCGGTGGGGGAGCTTCTGGCCTTCGTATTTCTGCCGCTGATTGTGGCCGGCTTCTGGGAGGTGGTTTACGGCGCTCCTGAAAAGTGGCCATTGCTGTTTGCCGGCTTTACCGGCCTGGTGCTGTCACATGTTCTGACCGCTGTGATGATGGGAGTGTTTTCCGCTGTTTTTCTGCTGTTTAGCTTACCGGCTCTGGTCCGTGAACGGCAGCGGCTGGCAGCGTTTGGAAAAGCAGTGCTCTGGAGTGTTATTCTAACCATGTTTTTTCTGCTTCCAATGCTGGAACAGATGCTGCTTAACCCCGTTTGGGGTGACACCGGATTGCTCGGCAGCATTTCGGACTGGGCTGTGCCATTTAAAGATTTGATTCTGGCAGTCCCTCAGAGCGTCGGGGAAAAATATGTCCCTCCGGCGGGTATCGGCCTGGCCCTGACCCTGCTGGTGACAGCCGGCTTGTTTGTTAACAGGTCAGACAAGCTGGTACGGCTGCTCTCGGTGTCCGGGCTGCTCTTGCTTTTCTGCGCTTCGGCGTACTTTCCCTGGCACCTGCTTGAGGGAGTCCTGTCAATCCTTCAGTTCCCGTGGCGGCTCTACTTGTTTATTTCGGTTTTCTGGTGTTTTGCCTCGGGCAGAATCGTTGAAGGAATCGCGGAGAAAAGAGAAAATCAAGCGGTCATCGCAGCGGTGACTGCGGGAATTATGCTGATTGGCTATTTTGTAAATGTTGCCTATACTTATAAAAATTATGCTGAAATGTTGGTCAACACCTATCCTGCTTTTGCGGCTGGATGCGAGTATCTTCCTGAGGATGTTACCTTGTCACATCTTCAGGAAGTACAAACAAATCCCCGGAACATTGCTAAACGCACTAATTATAATTTGTATAGCATGAATTTAGAGCGAAACGCTTCTTATGAACTGCCGCTTATTTATTATAGCGGTTATGAAGCAGTGCTAAACGGAGTGCGTGTCACGGTCAGTCGAAATTCAAATGGCATGGCAGAAGTAGCGGTTAATGAAACTGGAACCTTGATGGTCCAATACAAAGGGACTCTGCTCAGGCGTGTCAGTGAGACGGTCAGTCTCCTGGGCGTCATCGTCGGAACGGCCCTGCTTGTAAAAAACAGAAGAAAGGAAAATGATCAGAATGACAGAAAAGTTTTATCATCTGAGTAAAAAGGAAATCATTTTTCTGGTAGCGGTAATCCTGATTTACGGCGTTGTAGGCTACTGGAATCTGGGCTCCAGAGTTGAGCCCCAGACCTATTATGATATGGAGGAGGGGACACCTGCCGCAGAATTTGAGCTTCAAAAACAGCCGGTCTCCATCGCGCTGTATCCGACGGTCAATGATTCCTCAAAATATGTGGGCATCGAGATATTGTGCTCGAGCGACGGAGTAAACTGGACACAGGCCTTTGATACACGTGACGACGACACCGACTACACGGCCGCCATGATCTGGTACCACTATCCGTTGAAAACGGATGAGAGAACCCGCTACATCAAAATTAAAAAATTGGACACCGCCAACCGCTTAGTCTTAAGCGAGGTGGCCTTTTACGATGAAAAAGGGAACAGGCTGGCGGCAACGCCCCTTAACGAGGGCTCCGCGCAGCTTCTGGATGAACAGGACACTGTGCAGACCAGCTCAGACCGCCTGAACAGTGCATACTTTGATGAGAGCTATTTTCCATCTTCGGCGCTGGAGATGCAGGACGGACTAAGTGTGGCCGAAATGGACCACCCTCCGGTAGGCCGTCTGATCATTGGCCTGGGAATGGACCTTTTTGGCAGAACACCCTTTGGCTTCCGCTTTATGCAGGTACTTTTCGGCATCGCCATGCTGCCCCTGCTCTATTTCTTTGGTAAAGCTCTGTTCAAATCGCCCCTGTGGGCTGGTATCGCTACGCTGCTGCTGGCTTTTGACTTTTTACACTATGCCCAGACACGGATCGGGACCCTGGATGCCTTTCTCGTCTTTTTTATTCTGGCCATGTACGCCTTCTTGTACTTTTTCCACATCAGTACTGCCAAGCCTGCCCGGTACGTGTTTTTACTGCTCAGCGGGATTTTCACCGGCTTTGCCATTGGCACAAAATGGTCGGGCTGTTACGCGGCCCTTGGACTGGCGGTTCTGTATTTTTACTGGTTCATCCGTGATATGGTAAAAGGGGACAAAAGCGTCCGGCGTCAAAGACTGGGCGAGTCCTTTTTCTGCTGCCTGGCTTTTATTGCGATTCCTGTGACCATCTACACACTGTCCTATATTCCTTACGCAGGCACTATACCGGAAAAAGGCTTTTTCGAGGTGTTTTTCGGTCATCAGCAGCAGATGTTTGGCTATCATACCGGGGCGTCAACCCACTACCACCATCCCTATTCCTCCAAGTGGTATACCTGGCTTCTGGCTCTGAAGCCAGTATTTTACTATTATCAAAAAGCGCCGGAAACCATTTATCTTTACGCGACAGGCAACCCGATGGTCTGGGGAATCGGTCTTCTGGGTACGACCTTTGCGCTGGTGCACGGGATATGGAGGCGCCACTCTGCGGGCATCGTCATCGGGGTCGGGTACTTTTCCCAGATGATCCCCTGGCTTTTTATCACGCGGGATACCTTTTTGTACCACTACTTCCCCATGATTCCTTTCCTGATGCTGGGAGTGGGCTACCTGTTTAAGTACATGGGCTGTACACCCCAGGCAAAGCCCTGGAAAAAGGCGTACATCGAGCTGTTTATGGTGCTTGCCGTCTTTTCGTTTATCTGCGCTTTCCCGTTTATTTATGGTAGCCCTATGAAGTGGGAGACGGTGCTGTTTATGCGCCAGCTGTTCATGGTATTTGCCGGTGTGATGGGTGGCGCTCTGCTGCTGCTCATGGTCTATGACGGCTATCATCTGCGGCGCATAAAAAAAGAAACCAGTCTGCCGGATGAAAATAATGGAGATGTGCTTTAAGACCGGGCCTGATTATGTTATAATGCAGTGGGAACCATAAACAGGAGGAGACAATGCAACATAAAATTCAAAATAAGCTTTTGGGCTTTGTACGGATACTGGAGATTTTTATCGCCATCCTCATCGCCATTGCCATTATTATTTCAGCCCTTGCTCTGATTCCCGATCTTTGGCAGTTTATTGGAAATTATGGCGACTCGCAGGCCTTTAGGGTGTTTTTGGGCTATGCCTTTAACACGCTCATCGGGATTGAGTTTCTCAAAATGCTGATCAAGCATTCGACAGCGTCGGTTATAGAGGTTTTATTGTTTGCCATTGCCAGAGAATTGATCGTTGAGCACACCACGCCCTTCGAAAATTTATTGAGTATCATATCCATCGCCATCCTGTTCGCCATCCGGCGTTTTCTGTTTGTCACCACCTTTGACGACGGGGAATGCAAAGATGGCGTGTCCCAGGGTGGACTGATGTGGTTTAAGCACCGCTTTAAAAAGCGTGAGGCCCCGTCAAATGATAGCATTTTAGCGGTTTCTGAAGGTCCGGAAAACATTTTAAGTGACGACAAAGGAGAAAACAACCATGAAAACAAAAGTAGCAACTGATAAGGCTCCGGCGGCCCTTGGCCCATATTCACAGGCCCTGGTAGTGGACGGTACCCTGTACGCCTCAGGACAGCTGGGCATCGACCCGGCAACGGGTGAAATGCCGGAAGCCTTTGAGGCTCAGGCAAGGCAGGTGATGGTCAATATGGGCGCGGTTTTAAAAGAAGCGGGATACCGTTACGCCGATGTGGTCAAAACCACGATTTTTGTCGATGACCTTGCCAATTTTTCTGTGCTGAATGACATTTACGGCGAGTACTTTACAGAAAATCAGCCCGCCCGTTCCTGCGTACAGGCAGCCAGAATACCAAAGGATGCCAAGGTTGAGATCGAGTTTATCGCGGTAAAATGACGAATGGGAGAGCTGCTGCACAGGGTGCGGCGGCTCTTTTTTAACTGAGAAAGGAAGGAAGCTATGACCCGCTTACTGATACGCCTGTTTGTCAAAAACAGTGATAAGACCGCAGATCCGGATGTCCGTCAGGCCTATGGCATACTAAGCGGCAGCGTGGGCATTGCCTGCAATCTGCTGCTGTTTTTGGGAAAGATTATACTGGGCTTCATGACTGGCGCTATTTCCATTGTAGCCGACGCGGTCAACAATCTGTCCGATGCCGGTTCCTCCATCATCACACTACTGGGCTTTAAAATGGCAGGAAAGCCTGCTGACCACGGACACCCCTATGGGCACGGCCGCATCGAATACCTCAGCGCGCTTTTTATCTCCATTGCCATAATCCTTATGGGGTTTGAGCTGCTCAAATCATCTGTCGATCGGATTTTAAACCCGGCGGAGACTTCAGTAAGTCTTGTGGTCTTTGTTATTCTGGCCGCTTCGATTTTAGTGAAGCTCTGGATGTTCTTATTTAATCGGAGGCTTGGCCGAAGCATCAATTCCTCAGCCATGGAGGCCACCGCCTTGGATAGTATAAGTGACAGCCTGGCCACGCTGGTGGTGCTGATCGGTATGGCCATCAATTATTTTACCGGTTACGATCTGGACGGCTACATGGGCATGATCGTGGCCGCCTTTATTCTGGTAACCGGCATTAAATCCGCCAAGGATTCGGTCCAGCCCTTAATTGGAACGCCGCCGGATGAAGGCTTTGTCGAAAAAATTCATCGTATCGTCATGGCGCATCCAGAGATCAGAGGCGTGCACGAGCTGCTCATTCACGACTATGGCCCGGCCCACGCCGATGTCTCTCTTCATGTGGAAATGTCCAGCCAGCTGGACATGGTGACCGCCCATGATATTATTACCAGTATCGAGGATGAGCTTAAAAACCAGTGCCATTGCGATGTGACGATTCATATTGATCCGATTGAGGAGAATAAGACAAATGAACAATAGGCTCATCACCGTGGGAGACACGCCGTTTTGACATATCTGTTCTGGCGCCCTTGACTTTTAAAACAGCTTAAGCTATGCTTAACCAATAGAGGAGGGAGAACGTTGAAAAATCCACGATTGGAACAAATTGTTCAGCTATTGCAACAGCAGGGAACGGTTAGCGTTTCCCAGCTCAGCGAAATATTTCAGGTTACCACAAAGACCATCCGCAGAGATTTGGAGCTTTTGGAATCCGAAGGCGAGCTTCTGAGAACTCACGGAGGGGCACAGCTGGTCAAGGAGGATATCCTCAGAGAAAAGCCTCTGGAGCTTCGTCTGAATATTGAGGCAGATAAAAAGAAGCGGATGGGGTTAAAGGCCACAGAGCTTATCGAGCATGGCCAGAAGATTTTTATCGGCGCAGGCTCATCGCTTTATCATTTCACAGAGCATATTGACAATACCAAACGGCTTTATGTAGTGACCGACTCTGTCACGGTAGTCAACCAGCTCAACAGCCGCAGTGAGATTGGTATTTTTCTGGTGGGTGGAGAAATCACAAAGCATACCCTCAGTACCTCGGGTACCATTGCGGAAAACACATTGCGTGATTTTTATTTTGACCTGGCTTTTGTATCCGCCACAACAGTGGATGAGCAGGGAAACCTGTTTCACCGCGGCCCGGCCGAGTATGGCGTGTACCGCCAGCTGGCGGATCATTCCAAAAGACTTGTGGCGCTGATGGACTCCGGTAAGCTCTTTAAACGTGATTTCATCAATGTATCAACACTGCGGCCGGGCGATGTCCTGGTGACCGATTCGGAGGCCAATGAAGAAATGGTGAAGCATTACAATGAAATAGGTTTAACGGTTATGATCGCTGAATAGCCATTTGTTAAACCAGTATGGGAAAACACAGAATTTCCCATACTGGTTTTTTTAGTGCAAAAAATCTTAAGAAATGTTCAAAAAGGAAATACAAATCAAAAAAACCTTGACAAAAAAGATGAAATGTCCTAATATGTCCTTAAAAATAAACCTAAATGGACACGAATGGCTGATCTGGGAGAGAAAATATGAACAGCATAAAAAACGCAGTGGAAAAAGAAATTACAAAGCAATTTTCCGGGCTGGATATTAAGGTTTCTGTCGATGGACGGAAAATTGTAACACTGGCCGGAGAATGCGGGGACTGGCAGCAGTTAATTGATGTGGGGCACATGGCAGCCAATGTGCCGGGAGTAAAGAATGTCGTCAGCGATATGTGGGTAAAGGGACTTGAAATTCCCCAAAAAGATTATCAGACCGGAATAGAAAAAGGCTTTGAAGCTGGCCTTGCAGCAGAGGCCGATGTGGTCATTGCCGGAGCAGGGGTAATCGGCTGTGGAATTGCGCGGGAGCTGGCGAAATATCCGCTTAAAATTATCGTTGTCGAAAAGAATGACGATGTCTGCACAGGTGCGTCAAAGGCCAATAATGGAAATATCCATCCGGGTCACGCGGCTAAAACAGGAACCCTTAAAGCTAAGCTCAATATATTGGGAAATCGGATGTATGACAGGTGGGCCGACGAGCTGGGCTTTGTCTTTCAGCGTAACGGCCTTATGTATATTGCGTGGGAGGAGGCTTACATCCCAGCCCTCAAGGAGCGCTATGACAAGGGTGTGGAAAATGGTGTGGACGGCATAGCGATGCTTGACGGAGAACAGGCAATGGCCATTGAGCCGGAACTCAGAAGGCTGGATAATCCGCCCATCGCAGCAGTCTGGCTGCCGAGTCTGGCCCATGTGGAACCCTATGATGTTACTGTGGCTCTGGCTGAGAACGCGGCCCATAACGGTGTGGAATTCTGGTTTAACACGCCAGTCTGTGATGTGCTGAGACATGACGGCAGGGTTGAAGGCGTGGTCACGCCAAAGGGGATCATCGAGGCCGGCTATGTCATCAACTGTGCTGGTGTTTACGCCGATGACCTTTCAGAAATGGCTGGAGACCGCTCCTTCACCATTCATCCCAGAAAGGGCACCATCGCCATTCTGGATAAGGCCAGGCAGTATCCCTACAAGCCGCAGATGGGCTTTGTAGGAAGTGCCCTTGAAAACCGGATGAAAAATATCAAAAATGTTGAATCAAAGGGCGGAGGCTGCTGCAAAACGCCAGAGGGAAACTACCTTCTCGGTCCGTCAGCCAAGGAGGTCTGGAACAAGGAGGACACCGCGACTGATCCAGACGGCCTGGAGTATGCAATGAGCTGCAATCAGCATGAGAACGTAAGCCAGCGGGACCTGATCCGTGTTTTTACAGGTGTACGGGCAGCGGATTTTAAAGAGGACTTTATCATTGAGATGTCTCCGGTGACTGACGGATTTATCAATGTGGCAGGTATCCAGTCGCCCGGGCTGGCTTCGGCGCCGGCCATCGCTAAAATGGTTGAGGACATCGTGCTGGAGGATTCTGAGAAGAAAAACAAGAGTCTTAAAGTCCGCCAGGACTATCAGCCGCGCGAAAAGCCAAAAACCCTTTTCAGAAAGCTGCCACCAGATGAGAAGAGGAAGCTGATCGAAAGAGAACCTTCCTTTGGGAGAATTGTCTGCCGCTGTGAGACCATTACAGAGGGTGAGATATTGGAGGCGCTCGACAGCCCGGTTATGCCGATGTCCATCGAGGCCATAAAGCGCCGTACGAGAGCGGGCATGGGCCGTTGTCAGGGAGGCTTCTGCCAGCCGCGCGTGATCGAAATCCTCGCCAAAAAGCTGGGCAAGGACTGGAGTGAGATCAATTTTTCAGAACAGGGGACCAATTTTCTGAAAAAAATGCATGAATAGATACAAAAGCATGAGGGGTAAAGAGTAATGGATAAAAAATATGTGGTAGGTATTGACAGCGGGACACAGAGCACAAGGGTGATCATTTTTGATACCAGAGGCCAGAAGGTTTGTATGGGGACAGCGGTCCACCCGCCGTTGATTGCTGAAAAGGCAGGTTATGCGGTACATGACTATGAAGATTTATGGAACGGCCTCTGCCATGCCTGCGACGATCTGTTTTCGAAGTTCAGGGGAGACAAACGTGAAATCGCTGCAATCGGTCTGTCCGGACAGCGGGGGACCACTTTTTTTGCCGGCGAGGATAACCGGCAGCTTTGCAGGCCCATTAGCTGGATGGATTTGCGGTGGCGCGAAAACGCTGATCATTTACCACCGTCCACTGATGAAATAGATCCCTGGTGTGACTATCTGAGGAACTATTCAAGAATGAACTGGATGAAAACGAATTCTCCAGAGACTGCCGAAAAAATACACAAATATCTGACAGCTCCGGGCTATATGGGCTACCAGCTTTTTGGCGACTATGTGGACACCCTGGCCAACAATCTGGGGATGCCTGTAGACAGGGAGCACTGGGAGCTGTATGAGGACGATGAAGTCTTTGAAAAGATGGGGCTGAAGCGCAGGCAGCTGGCGAGGTTTGTAGAGCCGGGTGATGTGATGGGCCATGTCACAGCAGAGGCGGCAGCACTTACTGGTTTTCCGGAGGGCTGCCCTGTGGTGGCCTGTGCGGGCGATAAGCAGTGTGAGGTTTTAGGCTCTGGCTCCATCATCGACGGGCAGGCCTACATCACTCTGGGAACCTTGAGCGGCCTGGACATTGTGGGAGAAAAATACATCCCGGACGCCTATAAAAGGCTGAAGCACCGCACCTATCTGGCGTCTGTACCTGGCACATGGCACGCTGAGGCGGCCATATCCAAGGGCTTCTGGCTGGTGTCATGGTTCAGAGACAATCTGGCCGAAGGACTTGATGCCAGGGCGGAGCAGCTTGGCATGACTATTGAAGCCTATCTTGATCAGGAGGCGGAAAGCATTCCAGCTGGCAGCGAGGGGCTGGTGACCATTCCAGACTGGAAATCCAACTGGGACAAACCTGCCGCCAAGGGCATGTTCATTGGCTTTGACCACCGTCATAAAAGGGCGCACATGTTCCGCTCGCTGATCGAAGGCATTGTGATGCAGCTTAAGGTGAACACCGATGAAATGTGTGGCATCATTGGAAAATCCATCACAGAGCTTCGCGTGGGAGGCGGAGGGAGCAAGAGCGTCACAGCTGTGCAGACCATTGCCGATGTGTTCAATATCCCGGTTAAAAAATCTGTCGAAACCGAAACCTGTTCCTTGGGCTGTGCTATCTGTGCAGCGGTTGGCGCAGGGATCTTTCCGGATTTTCAGCAGGCTGTCGCAGCCATGGGGCAGCAGACCGAAACCTACACTCCGATTGCAGAGAATCACATGGTGTATCAGAGACTCATGGACCGAGTGTTCAGCCAGTGCTACACCATTAATGAGAAATTATTAAAGGAAATCGCTCAAATAACGGCCTAGCCGTTTTAAATAAAATACATAACAGATTGGAGAAAGTGCATGAAACAGGAAGAGATGATTTTAGGTCTTAAAAAGGTGGTTGGCGATGAGCGGGTAATCACAGATGACGCCAGTATTGAGGTAGCGTCCAGAGATTATATTGGTTTTCGCCGTTACCACCGGTCCGATGGAAAAATATGGGTGCCGAAGGCCGCCTGTGTTGTAAAACCCGCCGACACCCAGCAGGTCTCAGAGGTATTAAAGTTTTTGAACACAAACAAGGTCGATGTGGTGCCCAGAACCGGCGGTTCCAGCGTTACCATGGGCTTAGAGCCAGTGGAGGGCGGCGTGATTTTAGACGGCTCAGATATGAATGAGATCATTGAAATTGACGAGGAAAACCGGATTGTAACCGCCAAATGCGGCACCCCTCTGGAATACCTTGAAGAGGTGCTGAACAAAAAAGGCTTTACGACTGGTCACTATCCGCAGTCACTGCCCCTTGCCAGTCTTGGCGGTCTGGTGGCAACCCGAAGCATCGGCCAGTTTTCAACCCTTTACGGCGGTATTGAGGATGTGATCGTCGGGCTGGAAGCTGTGCTGGCAGACGGCACCGTTGTACGTATAAAAAATGTGCCAAGACGCTCCACAGGGCCGGATCTCAGGCACCTGTTCATCGGTAGTGAGGGGATGCTGGGCTTTGTGACAGAGGTTTCCTTAAAGCTGTACCCCTACAAGCCTGAGAACAGGTGGATGCACGCTTATGGTGTTATCGGCATGAAGCGGGGCCTGGATTTTATCCGGGAAATCATGATTGCAGGCTACAAGCCGGCAGTGGTGCGCCTTCATGACAAATATGAGGTAGCAGAACGTATGGGGGCGCCCGCGCCAGAGGGTTATGCCATGCTTCTTTTTATCGCGGAGGGACCGGCGGAAATCGCAAGGGTTACAGGTGAAGCCATTGAAAAGCTGGCAGGAGAGTACGAGCTCTTAGACCTCGGTACTAAGCCGGTAGAGGTCTGGCTGGAAACACGAAACGATTCCTGCCCGAACATTGACAAGCCCATCAACTACAATAAGGGACTGGTTTCAGATACGACTGAAATAGCCGCTAACTGGACTGAAATCGGGGAAATCTATGAAGCAATGATCGAGAGAATTCAGAATGAAATCAGCAATATTTCTTTTGTAGGTGCACATTCCTCGCACAGCTACCTGACAGGGACAAATATTTATTGCCGGTTTAATTTCTTAGCGGACAAGGGGGTCGATGCCGTACAGAAAGATTATATGGACTTGGTCAGCATTATTATGGAAGAAACACTGAAGCGAGGCGGGAGCATTGCACATCATCACGGTTCCGGAAAATACCGGACAAAATGGATGCCGCAGGAGCACGGCTCATCCTACGAGTTGATGTATCGCCTCAAGGATGCGCTTGATCCAAACCACATTATGAATAAGGGCGTTTTGTTAGTCGAAAGATAATTTTAGGGGTAAAATTAAATATTTATATGAGGAGAGATAAAATGGGGAAATATGTATTAGTAATTGATGAAGGCACCACCGGCACCCGGGCTTTGATTTTTGATTCAGATTTCAATATTGCCGCGCAGGCCTACCAGGAATTTACGCAGTACACGCCGCAGGAAAATATGGTCGAGCATGACGCCATGGAAATTTACGCCAAGAGCGTGGGTGTCTGCCGCGAAGCCATCGAGATGGCAGGTCTCAGCAGTGAAGATATTGCCTGTATGGGTATTACCAACCAGCGGAATACCTGCGTTATCTGGGATAAAAACACCGGCGAACCGCTGTACAATGCCATTGTATGGCAGGACAGCCGGACCGGGCAGGCCGTGGATGCCATTAAGCAGACCGAATGGGCGGATAAAATTTTGAATGAGACGGGCAAAGTCATTGCACCGCATAATAACGCCCTGATCATCAAATGGTATATGGACAATGTGCCGGAGATTAATGAAAAAATCAAAAAGGGCGAGGCCCTGTACGGCACCATGGATACATGGATGATCTGGAAGCTGACTGGCGGGAAAACCCATGCGGTCGCCTGCTCTAACGCTTCCAGCAGCGGTTGTATTGATCTGCGGACCGGGGAATGGCACAAAGCATTTCTGGATTATGTTGGTGTTCCGATGGATCTTTTTCCAGTTATTCAGTCAGAATCCTCCGATTATGGAACCACCGAGCTTTTTGGCAGTCCGATTCCAATCACCGGCGCGATCGCGGATCAGCAGTCCGCGCTGTTTGCCCAAGGCTGTCTTGAGCCCGGGACTATGAAGTGTACCAATGGCACTGGCAGCTTCATGGATATCAACATTGGCTCAGACTTTAACATTGCCTCAGGCGGAGTGGACAACCTGATCGCCTGGAAGATTGGCGATACCATCACCTATGCGGTTGAAGGTTTTGTGTCTGTTACCGGATCAGCAGTCCAGTGGCTGCGCGACGGCCTGAAAATCATTCGCAAATCATCAGATATTGAGGCGCTGGCGGCTTCAGTTCCAGATACCAACGGCGTTTACTTTGTACCGGCCTTGGTGGGGCTGACCACACCGCATAACGATCCTTTTGCCCGCGGTATGCTCATCGGCATTACCCGCGGAACCACAGAAGCCCATATCGCCCGCGCGACCCTTGAGTGTATTGCTTTTGGCATCAAGGATATTTTAGATGTGGTGGAGCGGGAATGCAGCGTTAAAATTGAGGAAATCAAAATCGACGGCGGCGCTTCTGAAAACAATCTGCTGGTTCAGATGCTGGCAGACTACTGTGACGCCAGAGTTTCGCGCCCGGATACCCTGGAGGCCACCAGCCTTGGAGCAGCGCTGATGGCAGCACTGTACGTGAACATGATCGGTCTGGAGGATGTCAAAAATGTACTGAACACAGACCAGGTTTTTGAGCCTAGAATTGATCCCGTGCTTCGCGATACCCGCAGTATGGAGTGGAAAGAAGCTGTAAAACGTTCGCTGAACTGGATTAGACACTAACACTTAACCCCTGTTAGTATTTTATATAAAAAGGTTCCTTCCGGTTAATCGCCGGCAGGAACCTTTTTTAAATTGTTATGTTCAGGACGAGCTGCATCGTTTCGACGTAGCTGTCTATGCTGTGACAATATCCCGCTTTGTCAGGCGGCGGATTGCCAGCCTTGTGAAAATAAAAATATACACATCGCAGAGGATAAAGAACAAAGTGAGCTCAAAGAGGCTGAGTGCTGTCTGGTTTAGAGCGCCAAAGCTTTTGACCAGCAGGGAAGTGGGATAAAGCATCCACAGGCCAGTGACGCAAAGCCCCAGACCCAGCACACAGGTACCCAGACAGATGCCGATGGGCAGGGCAAAGCTTTTAATGACCATGGATAAGTAAAGCTGTACACTCGCCACTGCGAGGGAGGCCGTAAAGCCACAGAGGCAGAAATTTAAAATATCTGGTGGAAAGCTGCCTTTTACACCGAGCAGCAGTCCGGCTGTCAGATAGAGTATGATCAGAAAAGCCTGGACAATCAGGCTGATGACACCAATGATAATAAGCTTTGACAAAATAACCGTTCCTGGGCAGACTGGATAGGTCATGACCGCGTTCCAATTATGATTGTTCTTTTCAAGCCGCATGGTGTACGCACAACAGATGGAAATAATGATGGGATAAAAGAAATAGCCATAGAACAGCGCGACCTGTGTCCAGAGACTGTACCACCCATTGGTAAGCTCGTGAGGATTGACAGCGTAGTTCCCGCTGCCAAGCAGAACACTGATCAGCGGCAAAAGGATTACTGGCAAGGCGACTTTTGAACCCTTAAGCTTCAGGCCTTCAGCTAAAACAGCATTTTTTAACATGACAGACTCCTTTCAAAACTCTTTTTTACAGATATAGTAACGCCCGGTAAAATAAATGATAAGCCCCAGAAAGAGTGCAAGGGCAAAGGGCCAGACTGGCACTGCTGTCAGCAGGATTTCCCCTGATGGATAGGCCATGGCGGCAGGAGACAAATCCAGATAGTAGCAGGAAAGAATCAGATGTCTCAGAGCATCGGGCAGAAGACTGCCCATAATGCCCAGAAAGCCAAAGATAATACCAGCCACCATCACAATCAGCTGGTTTTTAAAATACAACGAAATCCCCTGAAAAAGCGTAATCAAGGCCGCGTTAATGATGGCTGTCCCGATAAGGGCAGTAAAGAAGGCCGCGGCGGGGAACGGTTCCGCAAAGCTTCTAATGAAAAAGCCATAAATACCCAGGCTGACAAAGGTGACGAGTGAGGACAAAAGCAGCAGCAGGTTGCTGACCGCAAATTTCGCGAGGTAAAGTCGGCTCCTGGTTTCAGAGGTGGTTTCCAGCCATTTCAGCGTATTGCCCATATGTTCAATATCGCATATCCGACTGCTGAGCACAGCAGCGGCAATAGGAAAGAAAATCACCTGCATGGAGGCAAAGGTCATGAGCAGGGATTCCCAAGGATAATCAAGCATTCGCCCCTTTGCCAGATACTGGTCTGTGGCGGCAATGACCCAGACAGCCTGGATTAGCAGAATGGCCGTAGTGGAAAGAAAGACCCTGCGGCGTTTCAGCTTGTAGAACTCCAGTTTAAGATAGGTCATCATAACGCGCCCCCTTTGCCGGTAAGCTTCAGGAAAATATCCTCGAGGCTCAGTGCGTGTTCCTCAATGCGGTAGACGTCAATCCCCTTTTCCAAGAGCAATCGGTTGATCCGGGCAGTCATGTTATCGTCAATGCCCCGGATGAGAACAGCATCGTGCTCTATCTTTGGCTTCATACGGTGCAGCAGTGCCTCTGTCCCGGCTGGATTGCTTGTTTTAAAGGATACACTGGCGCTGCTGTAGGCGTGCAGCGACTTTAAGCTGCCCTGAAAGATAAGCTCTCCATGGTTGATGATACCGCAGGTGGTGGCCATCTGGTCGATTTCGCTGAGAAGATGGCTTGAAATCATCACGGTGATGCCGTATTTTGCAGGAAGGGATTTGATCAATTCACGGATTTCCTGGGTTCCGGCTGGGTCAAGGCCGTTAGTGGGCTCGTCGAGAATCAAAAGCTTGGGGAACCCCGCGATGGCCATGGCAATGCCAAGGCGTTGTTTCATACCAAAGGAAAACTGGCTGACTTTTTTATCCAGCTGGTTGTCAAGCCGCACGATGCGCAGAGCCTCGAGGGTGTCCTTATCAGAAACATTTGAAAGCTTTTGTAAAATGTGCATGTTTTCGCGGGCAGTCAGATGCCCATAGTAGGATGGGGACTCGATGAGAGAGCCGGTGTGATTTAAAATATCCAGTCGATTCTGGGCTGTAAAGGGCTTGCCGAAAACAGTGATATCGCCAGAGGTGGGGCGCACAAGGCCCAGAAGCATCTTCATGGTGGTGGATTTTCCGGCGCCGTTTGGCCCCAGAAAGCCATAAACCTCTCCCTCGTGCACTTCAAGGCTTAAATGATTAACACGATAGACCGAATCATATTCCTTGCAAAGCTGTTTTGTTTCAACAATGTTTTTCATTTTTCTGTACTCCTTTTTCTAAGCTGTTTATACTTTACCACCTTCGCTTTACACCTGCTTTACGTCTGGTCTACTTTTAGTCTACTTTTTTGTCTGTGATGCCAGCAGTCACTGAAAATGTGGTATAATCCCTTTAGAACGGGAGGTAAAACGATGGATTACATTAAGGATAAAGGCATTCTTCTGGTCGATGATGAACCAGAGTTTTTAAAGCTGGTGCTTAAGATACTGAACAATGAAGGCTTTGTAAAGGTCTATACAGCGTCGAGCGTGGCCGAGGGAATGACGGTTTTTCTGGAAGAAGCCCCGGATATGGCCGTTCTTGATGTGATGCTGCCAGATGGAGAAGGCTTTGAGCTACTCAAATTTATCCGGGCATCCTCCGATATCCCTGTGCTCTTTTTATCGGCCAGAGGTAATGCCGAGGACCGGTTCACGGGCTTTGGCCTGGGAGCAGATGATTATATCATCAAGCCCTTTTTACCCCAGGAGCTTGTATTCAGGATCACGGCTATTCTAAAACGCGTTTATAAAAATGAAGCGCCAACCTTTACGCTGGCTGACGCCACAGTCGATCTGGACCGCGCTGAAATTATCAGGGGAGGGGAGAAATTGCCCCTTACTGCCAAGGAGCATGCTATCCTTCAAAAGCTTTATGAAAATGCAGGGAAAATCGTGACCATCGGCGCCCTCTGCGATTACGTGTGGGAGGGTGACAGTTATGGCTATGAAAAGCCGCTCATGGCGCATATCGGGCGTATCCGGGAAAAAATAGAGACAGACCCCAGCCATCCCAAATCCCTTGTGACGGTCAAGGGGCTGGGCTATAAGCTGCTAGTGAATAAATAGAGGAGCAATAGCATGTTTAAGCATATCCGATTTTTTTTCAGACGCTGTGTGGTTTTGATCATACTTTCCATTGTCGTCCTCTTTGTCCTTAATCTGTACTTGGGCTACGCCATTGCTGTCAACCCGGCGACAGGAGACTTGAAGGAATCGCCAGGCACAATCATCGAAAAAGTATCCGAAGGGCTGGTAAAAAGTGAAAGTGGAATGCTGGAACTTTCAGAGGAAGGAAAAACATTGCTTACAGACAGTGGTGCGTGGGCAATACTCATTGACAATACAACCAGTGATGTCGTCTGGGGTGATTATGTTCCGCCAGAGATACCGAGCCATTTCACCCCAACAGATATCGCCGGTTTTTCCCGCTATTATCTGAAAGATTATCCGGCATTTACCTGGGAGCATTCCAATGGTCTGCTGGTTTTGGGTTTCCCGAAAAACAGCTATCTGCGACTTGGGGATAAATATTACAGTATAGCTGTGCTTCAGAAGACCATTACGCAGGCCCTGCCCATTATGCTGGCGCTCAATCTGCTGGCGGTGATGGTGATCTATATCATCAGTGGAACACGGATGATGCGCCCTGTCAAGAATGTGGTAGCAGGGTTAGAAGCACTTTCCAGAGATCAGCCTGTCTGGCTAAAAGAAAAAGGCGCTTTTTCAGAAGTATTCGCAAGCATTAACCAGACCTCGTCTATTTTGTCCGAAAAGAGCGAAGCACTCAAGAAAAAGGACAGCGCCCGTGCTAACTGGATTGCCGGGGTGTCGCACGATATCCGAACGCCTTTGTCCATTATCCTTGGCTATGCCGAGGGTCTTAAAACAGACAGAGATACCGAAACCCGGCAGGCAGGGGAGATTATCAGCCATCAGACGCTGCGGATACGATCACTGGTCAATGATTTAAATCTGGCGTCTAAACTGGAATATGAAATGCAGCCTGTGGACCTGGAACCTGTCGACGTACTGGAAAGCCTGCGACAGGTCATCAGCGACACATTAAACAACGGGCTTCCAGAGCAGTATACCATCGACTTCAGCTACAATGATAACTGCCGCGGATGTCTTGTAAAGGGAGACGCCAGACTGCTTGAACGAGCTCTGGTCAATCTGATTCAAAACAGTATCCGCCATAATCCAGAGGGCTGTGACATTCTGGTGAAGCTGCAAAGAAAAATGGGTGAGCTGGAAATAATAGTTTCAGATAACGGTGCAGGAGTGGACACAGAAAAGCTCGAGCAAATTCGGAATGCCACACACTATATTCAGAACGAGGAAGAAGGCCGCATACAGAGTCATGGACTTGGCCTTTTTATTGTCAAGAAGGTCGTGAGCGCTATGTCGGGCAGAATAGCTTTTGAAAGCGAAAAAGACAAATGCTTTTTGGTCAGAGTAACACTGCCGGTGCTTTCCGGTCAACAGGCGGAATAGCATTCATTATCAGAGAAAATGAAACATAAAAAAAGAACGCTGTAGAGAACAGGCTGTACAGCGTTTTTTTCATTATTTTTCTTCTGTAATACGCACATAAAAGTGACGGTTTCTGGGGCCGTCGAACTCACAGAAGTAAAGATCCTGCCAGGTGCCCAGCAGTAAATTACCACCCACCAGCATAACCGTCTCACTCACACCGAGGGTGCTCGATTTTAAGTGTGCGGTGCTGTTGCCCTCCGCGTGCCGGTATTCAGGAAGATCGGGATAGGTATGGCGCAGGCCGGCGAGGATATCGTGAACCACATCCGGGTCAGCGTTTTCATTGATGGTGATGGCCGCTGTTGTGTGTGGTGCAAAGACCGTTACAGTACCGTCTTTAATACCGCTTTTTTGAACAGCCTCCCAAACCTGAGGCGTAATATCATGCATGTTTTCACGGTCAGTTTTAAGTTTAAATTCGTAGAGCATTGTCAAAACCTTCTTTCATCATTAATGATCCGTTCACTTTTTCAGAATTTATATATTTCTGAAATAAAATAACTTTTTAATATTATACAGGGTATTCTTAAAAAATATCTTTAGAATGATCCGTGATTTTTTCAGGAAAAAAGAATTGACATCTTGAGTAAAGTAGATTAGGATATTATAAGATAAATTTTGTCTGGAGAAGTATCGAAGTGGTCATAACGAGCCGCACTCGAAATGCGGTTGCCTTCCGGGGCACGTGGGTTCGAATCCCACCTTCTCCGCCAACAGCAAATTGAAACGCCTGAAGCCTGTCTAAACAGAAGGTTCCAGGCGTTTTTTTGAGTTGTCTTTCGGGTCAGCTTCTTAAGCCGAACCCTTTTTCAATCAAATACCAGCAAATGGTGTAGAGCGCAATGATGAACAGGATAAGGATTATCAGAGACCATACAATTGGGACATCTGTTACGCCGAGAAATCCAAAACGGAAACCCGAGACCATATACACAATGGGATTCACCTTTGAAACGGCCTGCCAGATCGGCGGCAGCATTGAAATGGAATAGAATACCCCGCCCAGATAGGTTAAGGGCTGTAGTACAAAGGTTGGCACAATGGAGACATCATCAAAGGATTTTGCGAAGATCCCGTTCAGCAGACCGGCTAAAGAAAACAATACGGCGGTCATAAGCAAGGTAATGATAATGATGGACCAGGAAAAGACATGAAGGGGGACAAAAAATAATGAAATCCCAGTGACAAGGGCACCGACCATGATGCTGCGCCCCAGTCCACCAGTGACAAAGCCCAGGATAATGACCTGAGTCGGTACCGGTGCCACTAACAGCTCCTCAATATTTTTCTGAAATTTTTGAGAGAAGAAGGAGGACGCAACGTTAGTGTAGGAGCTCGTGATGACAGACATCATAATGAGCCCGGGCACGATGAATTCCATATAGGAAAAGCCACCCATTTCTCCGATTCGCCCACCGATCAGGTTTCCAAAAATGACGAAATACAGTGAGGTGGTGATGACTGGCGGCACCAGGGTTTGTACCCAGATGCGCAGATAGCGGTTGGTTTCTTTTGCGGACAGACGTTTTAGTGCAGTAAAATAAAGCTTAAACATTTTTTTCCTCCGATTGATGTTTTACATCGGTAATTTTTAAAAACAGTTCCTCTAACCGGTTGGATTTGTTTCGCATAGAAACAACTTTTATGCCCTGGTTTGTGAGTTGATCAAAAATATTATTGATACCCTGGTCACGCCGGATTTCAACGACAAGGGTCCTGTCATCCTCAAGATAATTTTTATATCCGCTGATGACCGGTCTGTTTTCAGAAGGCTCTAAATCAAAAATAAAAGTCTCGAACTGTAACTTTGACAAAAGCGTCTTCATGCTCGTGTTTTCAATTAGTTCACCTGACTGGATGATCCCGATATGGCGGCAGAGCATTTCTGCTTCTTCAAGATAATGAGTTGTCAGGATGATGGTCGTTCCTTTTTCATTCAAGTCCCTCAAAAAATCCCACATTTCCCGTCTCAGTTCAATGTCTACGCCAGCGGTGGGTTCGTCTAAAATAAGCAGACGCGGTTCGTGCATCAACGCTCGCGCAATCATCAAACGCCGCTTCATCCCGCCGGAAAGCATTCGTGCCCGTTCATGTCGTTTTTCTAACAGGCCGGACTGCTTCAGATATTTCTCACTGCGCTTCAGCGCTTCCTTGTGCGGGACGCCGTAATAACCAGCCTGATTGACAACGATCTGTTCCACTGTTTCAAATGGGTTGAAGTTGAACTCCTGGGGAACCAGGCCGATCTGCTGCTTTGCCTGCACAATATCTGTATCCAGGTCATAACCGAACACCTTTACAGTTCCAGCCGTTTTATTGACCAGTGAAGTAATGATTCCAATGGTGGTGGATTTTCCTGCGCCGTTTGGGCCAAGGAGGGCATAAAAATCTCCCTGTTCCACCACTAAGTCAATGCCGCGTAAGGCCACGACCCCCGATTCATATGTTTTCTTTAAATTTTTTAGTTCAAGTGCAACTGTCATAGTATTTTCTCCTCATTAACAAGCATTCTGCTCTATCAACTATAATTCACAGGATGCAAGCCGTCAAGCAAAAAATACGTTTCGCTTTCCACCCTTATTCTAAAAGATTACAGAAGACAATCAAAAAACTTTTTTTGGAATTGTTATTAGTTAAAAATATATCCTATTTAATAATAGACAAGATTTACAATCGGTGCTATAATGATATCGTTAAAATGTGCGTTGAAAAGCGAAGGAGGAACAATTTTATGAAGATTAATATGGACAAAGCGATCGTTGAATTTATTCCGGAAAACCCGATTGAAACTGCTGAATTAGAAGCCTTATGGATTAAGATGGGAAACTGTGTGGGGGATAACAAAAAATTATCGCCAATTGGCGTCTATATCCCGACGGAAAATAATGTGGCTCGCTTTCATATTGGTGGATTAACGGATGCAGAAGCAAAGGCAGCACCGGAACTTCGGGCGCCGTTCGACTGTAAGGTTTATTGCTTAACCTGTAATAAAATCCAGACAGTAAAAGAAGGAGAGCTGATTCCTTTCTGCTGCGGAAAACCAATGGAAATCATGGATTAATTTTTATAAAGCCATTCTGAATGAAAGCGATTTGTGCTTCATGGAGGAAAGGCTTTTTTATTGGGGGAGTTGTGTTAACTGAAGATAAACGCTATAATTAAAAGAACATCGTTTAACCAGATCAGCATTGAAACAACTTTATGGAAAGCTTTAGCACTGTGAGAACAGAAGAGGGTGTCGTTATATTAAGACACATCGCCAATATTATATTGATAAAGAAATTATAGTGCTTTGCGAATAAGAACAGGGAATCGGAAAGGGCAGGGATGAAGAAAATGGCGGTTAGAGTACAGTATTCAACAATGATTGTTAAAAGCCTGGATGAATCTGTGAAATTTTACAAAGATATATTGGGTTTTAAAGAAGGATACCATGTAGATCTTGCCGGTGGCGGCAGCATTACTATCATGGAAAGCGAAGGCGCAAGTGTGGAGCTTATTGAGAATACAAACTTTCCGGTAGGGCTGTATTCGATCGGGACAGATGTCGATGATATTGATGAGACAATCAGACATTTGGAGGAAAATGGTTATCAGACAACCGGCCCCATAATGCCTACTACAGTAGGAAAACAGACCTTTGTGCTGGACCCGAACGGCGTTCGCATCTGTCTGATCGAGCATACACATGAGTATAAAGAAAAATATATGCTAGAGGATTAAAATAAAGCAGGACCAGTCTTTTCAGGCCGGTCCTGCTTTTAAATCACAGAATTCTTACAGAGCGTCGAGTCCAGCCTGGGCAACACTTTCATCCTCTGCGACACTGCCTCCGCTGACACCGATGGCACCAATAATCCGATCGCCTTCCTTAATGGGGAAACCGCCGCCAAACGTGACGATTCTTCCCTCACAGCAGTTACCAAGGCCAAAAAGTTCACCGGCTTCTTTTGCAGCATCCCCTGCGACTGAACTCGGCATTTTCAATGATGCAGCTGTGTAGGCCTTGTTTTGTGCAATACTGATACTTGCAAGAAGAGAATCCTCCATGCGGTGCACCAAAACAGTATTGCCGCCAATATCACATACCGAAATAACCATCGGTACATCAATTTCAACAGCTTTTTTTTCGGCTGCTTCGGCCATCTTTTTGGCCATTTCCAATAGTTTACCTGTCTGTGTCATTTTTAATCTCCTTTTCTAATATAATCTACCAATTTGCCAAACAGATATCGAATTATTTATATTATATATTGTTTGTCGTACGATTACAATTCTTTTCAACGCGTCTTAAGTATTCTGAGGATATGAACGCAGCAGCTTAAATAAAATAAGCGCTGCCTATACATATAAAAACACTGGTTTTGAATCTTTATAAAAAATGGTATAATTAGATTTATAAATTTGGTGGTGCGAAGGGGAAAGCGAGAATGTACAATATATTAGTCGTTAATGACAGAGAAGTTTTTAGAAGAAAGCTGAAACGCATGCCTTATTGGGAGGAATGTAGTGCGAAATTCAGGATCAGCGACGAGGCCTCCAATGGGCTGGAAGCCCTTGAGCTTCTCAGAGAACAGGATATTGATCTGGTGCTGACAGATATTCGGATGCCGCTGGTTGATGGAATTACACTGCTTAAGCAGATTAAACAGGAAAATCTTTGCAACTGTGTTATCCTGCTGAGTGAATATGCTGAATTTTCATACGCGCGCGAAGGTATTTTAAACGGTGCTTTTGACTATATTGTAAAGCCCATCGATAACGCCAAGGTTGAGGACTGCTTTGAACGGGCATACGTCTTTCTCAGCAGCACTAATGAAACGGCACGGGTCAGCGTGCACCATACCGAGGCTTTAGCAGACTACATGTTGAGCGGAAACCTGGACGACGCCATGGTCTATGCAAGACATGTCGATGCTGAGCTGGAAGTCGAAACAGAGGGCCCGGAGTCGAGCGTTATCCGCATGAACGAACTGCTGAAAAAGCTGAAGGCAATCATCCGCGCTAAAAAGCCATATCTGGAAAAATACTTGATGATGGACGATCTGTTTCAGATTGACCTTCGAAAAAGCGCATGTAAAACGGAGGTAATCACTTTTTCAGGGTGCATTGCCAGAATTTTTGAACAGCTGAAACCCTTCATGCTGCAATCTGATAACAAGATGGTCCAGGAGATGTGTATACTTGTGCTGGAAAAGCCGGAGGAAAGACACAGCCTGGCCGGTCTGGCCAACACTTATTTCGTCAACCAGAAATATCTGGGGAGTTTATTTAAACAGGAGATGGATCTCAGTTTTTCACAGTATCTGACTTTTTTAAAAATGCGGCGGGCAGAAATACTGTTGGCGGATAAAAGCCTGAAAATCTATGAAATAGCTGAAGGGCTGGGGTATGAGGATGTGGAGTATTTCAGCCGGATTTTTAAAAATACAGCCGGCCGGTCGCCGAGTAGCTACAGGGAGAGTCTGACAAAAAAAGAAAAGAACACCGTAAAAAAATAATCCAACATAAAAGCAGTTTCTGGAAAAAAGACAGATTTTACATGGAATTATTTCCAAGATTTTTCCTGCGCCTGTCTTTTTGAAATAATCCTTTGCCCAAACTGCATTCACTTTTGATAACCTTTCCAGTATCATTTAACCATAAGAAGAACACTGGTTATTTTGTTTTTATCATTCAGGAGGTAATTAAAATGTGTGATACTTTTGTAGCGTTGTCTGATATTTCGGCCTTAAATTCAGTTATTCTGGCAAAAAACAGCGACCGTCCGGCCTTTGACTGCCAGCCGATGGCTTATCATGAGGAAAAAACCTTTAGCGGCGGCGAGAAGCTGCAGCTTGCGTATGTAACGATTGATCAGGCTAAAAAAAGGTACAGAACCTTTGGTTCATCACCTTACTGGTGCTGGGGATATGAAGAGGGCATGAACGCGTTTGGCGTGACCATCGGCAACGAAGCGGTTTACACCAAGGATCTGACGGAAAACACAGAATCAGAGGAGGCCGGAAAACCGGTCGAGCGGGGAATCCTGGGTATGGAACTCATCCGCCTGGGACTTGAGCGGGGAAAAACCGCAGAGGAAGCCCTTGAGGTTATGACAAAGCTGGTTGAGACCTACGGACAGTGGGGCTCTGGCGTGCCAATGTCTGATACCATTTCAGGTTCATATAACAATTCTTATATTATCGCCGATAAAAAGGAAGCCTACATTCTTGAAACCGCTGGTAAGCGCTGGGCTGTCCGTAAAGTGGAAAAAGGCTACGCGGCCATCTCCAACGAAGTCAGTATCCGTACCGACATGACAAGGGGCTGTGAAGATCTTGTCGATCATGCGATTGAAAAAGGCTGGTGGCCAGAAGAAAAAAGAGATGCCTTTGATTTTGCAGAAGCATATATTAATCAGAACAATCCGCGCCAGGTTTCCCATATCCGTGTTCAGCGCGCGCGCCAGCTGCTTTCTCAGGCGGCAGGACGTGACGAAAAAATTGGCGTTATGGAAATGAAGCGTATTCTGCGCGACCATTATGAGGATACCTTTTTAGAAGGGCCGTATTTTAACGCATCGTCACCGGATTTTCTCACAATCTGTATGCACGACTCAACACCTGGTTTCACCTGGGGGAATACAGCCTCCTCGATGGTAGCAGTTTTACCGGACAATGATCAGAAGCTGCCAGTTATGTGGTGGGCGCCAGTGGTTCCGTGCTGCAGTATCTATATTCCGTTGTTCATTGATGCCAAGGGTTTGCCGGAGTACTTACAGAAGGCGGGAACCTTCGGAAAGACCATGTGCGCGCCGTCAGATGTTGACCGCGAAGATACCTATAAGGAAGGCTCCTTCTGGTGGGATATGCGTTCGCTGCTGGATGAAATTAACGGTGACGCAGAGGGCGCAACCTATGAACAGCGCCATGCCATAGTGAGAAGCCTGTTTGATGAGCTGGAAAGCAGATGGCTGACAGAAGTCGATGCGGTTGAAGCACGAGCCGTTGCGCTGAAAAAGGAAGGTAAAGAGCAGGAAGCGGCCGATATGCTTTACGCGTATACCGAAGCATGTGTCAAAGAAGCGCAGACAGCTATTGAGCGCTCTAAAAAGATGTTTCGCATTTAAGCGAGGCCTTTAGCTTTATAAAACAGTAAGACAGTCGTGGCAATCCGGAAATGTCCAAAATAAAAATAGAGGTTAAGAAAATGTCAAGTATCAGAGAAGACGCAGATTATATCATAAAAAAATCAATTAGCGCCGTTTTGCCAGACGAAGCGGTCAAAAGGGCACTTGAAAACAAGGATTTTGGAAATGGCCGGGTTCGGCTGGTAGCAGCAGGCAAGGCGGCATGGCAGATGGCACAGGCGGCAGACAAGGTGTTGGGAAAACGCATTGAGTCAGGAGTGGTCGTCACAAAATATGGCTATGATAAGGGCCCCGTCGCAGCCTATACCTGTATTGAAGCAGGACATCCCGTTCCGGATGAAAATTCATTTAGGGGAACGCAGGCGGCGCTGGAGCTGGTACAGGGCATGACACAGGAGGATACGGTTTTGTTTTTACTCTCGGGGGGTGGCTCAGCTTTATTCGAGGACCCGGTGATCCCTGGAGAAGAACTGGCTGATCTTACTGAACAGCTGCTGGCCAGCGGCGCAGACATTGTCGAGATGAACACACTCCGCAAGCGTGTGAGCCGGGTAAAGGGCGGGCGGTTTGCGCTGGCCTGTATGCCGGCGCAGATATACTGTATTGTGCTGAGCGATATTGTGGGCGACCCTCTTGATATGATTGCCAGCGGCCCGGCTTATCCCGACTCCTCGACAGCGGCAGATGCAAAGCGCGTGGCCCGGAAGTACAGCCTCAAGCTTTCTCCCGCTGTATGGGATGCTCTGGAACAGGAGACACCAAAATGTCTTGACAATGTTGAGACAGTGATAACCGGAAGCGTGCGTGAGCTCTGTTCTGCGGCAAAAATTGCTGCGGAGGAACGCGGATATAGAACCGAGCTCTTAACCGATCATCTTGATTGTGTCGCGCGGGAGGCAGGGACAATGCTGGGGGACATTGCCCTCACACATCAGGACACGGCTGAAAGCCGCGCCTGGATTGCCGGTGGAGAGACAGTGGTCCGTCTGACCGGTAAGGGCAGAGGCGGGCGCAACCAGGAAATAGCACTGTCGGCAGCGGATAAAATTTTCGTTTGTCGTGATACGGCTGTTTTCAGTGTCGGCTCAGATGGCACAGATGGCCCGACAGACGCGGCAGGGGGCTTTGTGGATGAGCACACAAAGCCGGCGTTAACGGCGCTGGGAATCTCGATTTTTGACATCCTTCAGGAAAACGACGCTTACCGCGCCCTTAAGGCCTGCGGCGGTCTGGTCATGACCGGAGCCACCGGTACCAATGTCAATGATGTCGCGATGGTTTTGGTAAAACGTTAAGGTGGCCTGTAAAATCTTTGTTTAAAAACAGTAAGTGGTTGCCTGTAAACATGAAGCGTGATAAAGTATAGTCAGGACTTAACAGCCTGAAGAAACGGTGCCGGCGTTAAGCCGGCATTTTTTTATTTTATTCTAAGGGTTTAATCATGTGATTGACAAAGTATATGGAGATATAAACCATGGAAGATAAAAAACAAATGGATGAAAAAGCGGCTGAACAGCTGAATTCGTTTATTTATACCGTAGCCCATGAATTAAAAACACCAGCCCGCGAAATCAGCCTGTATGCGGAGTTTATTGAGGAGGATAATAAGGAAAGGCTGGCGCCTCAATCCATTGAGGACCTTCATTCCATCCAGAAAACCTGTGAGGGAATGACCGATATGGTGAGTCGGCTGATGGAATACTCTAAAGCTGATCTTAAAGATATCGACCGGATACGCATCAATACACAGCTGCTTATCCGCCAGTGCTTTGAGGAACTGATGCGGGCCGCGCCGGATCGCAGGGTCACTTTAAACATGGCAGATTTGCCGGAGATTACAGGTGATATGTTTCTGATCAAGCTGATGGTTACCAATATTCTTTCAAACAGTATTAAGTTTACCCGAAACAAGTCAAGGGCGCGGATCAAGGTTTTTGCCACGTACCATGATGGCTGTGTGGCATTTCATTTTCGCGATAACGGCATTGGCTTTGATATGAACTATGCAAGCCGGATATTTGAGGCGTTTGAACGGCTTGGGAGCCATGAGGCATATGAGGGAAATGGCATCGGTCTGGCCACTGTGCGGCGTATCGCGGAGCGTTTTGACGGTAAAGCCTCGATTATGGGTCAGTCGGGAAAAGGCTGTGAGGTTACCATTTGCTTTCCGGAAGAAATGACCTATCTCGATGTGAAAATCCGACAGGACCGTCCCGTCATTAAAATTGGCATTATCGGAGATCTGACGGGTATTGCTTCAAAAGAAGAGCGGAGCAAGCAGGCCGCCTACCAGCTGGCAGTGAAGGAAATAAATGAGGCGGGAGGCGTTGATGGAAAACAGATTGAGCTGCTGATCCGAGACGACCGCTCACAGTCTGACCGGACCACCAGGGCAGCGCTTGAGCTTACGCAGCAGGAGCATGTGGATGTATTGATGGGCTCAACGCTGTCGCCCTCAAGAGATGTTATGCAGCGCTGCGCTCAGAAGACAAAAACCCTGTACCTTAATACGCAGCAGACTGAGGGCGGAGTGTCAGGTCATTATGTTTTTTGTCTGTCTGCGATGCCAGAGCAGCAGATGGAAAAAATGCTGGCTTATCTTTTTAAAAAGCACGGGCCCAAGTGTTATATTGTAGCCGCAGACTACAACTATGGCATTTTATCTGCCGAGTGGGTAAAATACCTTGTCCCCAAATTAGGCGGTGAAGTGGTGGGAATTGAATATCTGGATGAAAAAATGATGGATTTTACGTCCGTTATTGACCGTATCCTCCAGGTGCAGACCGATGTACTGTTTTCCATGTGTGTTTACCCAAACCAGGACCGTTTCTATCTTCAGTGGCATGAGCGCGGTTTAAACCATATCCCCAATGCAACTACACAGGTCGCTGCGGAGTATCCGTTGAATGTGGAGCTGAAAGCCCCGGTGCTCAAAAATATGTATGTAATGGCTTCGTTTATCGAAGAGCTTAAGACCCCCAAGGCACAGCAGTATGTAAAAAAATTCCGGACTCTGTACAATCACCGGAATGTCCCGTATATGAATATGGATACAGAAACAGCCTATACGGCCATGTATTTATATAAGCGGGCTGTCGAGATGGCCGGGACAACAGAGACTGAAGCGGTTATCTCGGCGCTGGAAAGCGGAAACGTTTATTATGACGGTCCCGGAGGACGAGTCACTGTTCGGGGGGAGGATCATCACACCACCCGTACCATGTCCTGCTTCCGAATAGATAAAGACCATCACGCAGAAGAAATTTTCCGGACAGAGCCTCAGCATTCCGATTATATTGAGTCAATGATCAAAAAGAATACTGGCGTGCAGGGAGGCATTAAAGCGCTGGGAATCAATGCTGAAAACCTTCAGTACAATATGCTCTTAGACAAAATCCGTTAAAAATACCATTGCAATGATCTTCTCTTGACTTGAAGTGCACTCCCAGTGATATAATGACAAAAAGTTTTCTGTCGTTTTGTATTTAAAGCATGAAATGAGGTTTACCAATGAACAGGATTGAGCAAATTTTGTTTGAGATCAACAAAGTAGTGGTGGGAAAAGAACCTGTAGTCAGAAAAGTTCTGATGGCAATTTTGGCAAGGGGACATATCCTTCTTGAGGATATTCCTGGTGTGGGAAAGACCACCATGGCTCTGGCCTTCTCCAGGGCAATGGATCTTTCCTATAAGCGTATGCAGTTTACGCCGGATGTAATGCCTTCTGATGTGACAGGCTACACAATGTTTCACAAAAAAGACGAACGATTTGTCTATATTCCTGGCGCGGCCATGTGCAATCTGTTTCTGGCGGATGAAATTAATCGTACTTCCAGCAAGACTCAATCAGCTCTTCTGGAGGTTATGGAGGAGGGGAGGATGACAGTGGATGGCGTGGCGCACAGTGTACCGCAGCCATATATTGTCATTGCCACTCAAAACCCCATCGGTTCTGCCGGAACACAACCCTTACCCGAATCCCAGCTGGATCGTTTTATGGTTCAGCTTTCACTGGGGTATCCGGATAAGAAGAGTGAGATAGACATGCTGCGCCGCAGACAGGCGGCTGTGCCGTTGGAACAGGTAAAAAATGTCCTTTCACATGAGGATTTATTGATTATGCAGCAGTCGGTTGATGCGGTTTTTGTCTCGGAGCCCTTGTATGACTATATTACAGATTTGGTGATCTGGACCCGCTCACAGCCCCTTATCCGTCTTGGTGTCAGCCCGAGGGGGACCATTGCGCTGTTAAGCATGGCTAAGGCATGCGCTTTTTTGCACCAGCGAGATTTCGTGACACCAAAGGATGTTCAGACTGTTTTTTCAGTAGTTTGCCGCCACCGCCTTTTGCTTGACGCTCAGGCACGGGCAGCGAGTATCGGGAAAATGCAGCTTCTCCAAAAGGCTTTGGAGGAGGTAGCGGCTCCCTCAATGGTATAGGATAATGAAAAAACAGCGCTTTTCCTATTTCCTTTTTCTGATGGCTGCCCTGGTCTTCCTTGTGTACTATCCAGGGTATATTTCACACCTTTTGTTTATCGTTATGCTTGTTTTGCCGTTTTTTTCTTTACTTTCGGTTCTGCCCGCCTATTTTGATCTGGAGTTTGATTTAACATTTGAGTCGGCAGACGCTGCAAAGCATGAGGATATTCCTTATGCTTTAACGATCCGCAACACCTCTTATTTTCCATGTGCTTATGTGTGCCTGATCTTATTTTACGAAAATGTGCTGGGCAGTACTTCTGGATCTGGCGTTCTTGAGTTGACGAAAAGCATCGCGCCGCTTGAGACCGCCGTGCTGCATTCAAAGCTTAGCTTTCAGTATTGTGGTAAAATCAGGCTTTTCGTAGAGAAAGCAAAAGTTTATGACCCGTTGCGGCTGTTTGCGCTCCCGGTTCGGCCGAAATCACTTTCCGGGGTTGGGGCATCAGTTTATATTATGCCGAATATCTGTGAATCTGATTATTTAAAGGTTCCTGCCGGATATACAGATTCTGACCAGAATACCCACGCTCTCTGGAAAGCCGGGTACGACCCGGGAGATATTTTTCAGCTGAGGGATTATCGGGCAGGAGACAGGGTTCAAAAAATCCACTGGAAGCTCAGCCAGCGTCTTGATACGCTCATTGTAAAAGATTTTAGCCTGTCAGAGGATTATTATATAAATTTTCTGATTGATTTTGGAAAAAAGACAACGATTGAAGCCATTGACCGGATATTGGATGCTTTTGCGACGGTTTCGGCGTCCTGTCTTGAACAGCAGATTCCTTTTACAGTTACATGGTTAGAAAAAGAGCTTTTGATAACAGAGACTGTTACAGAGACTGAGGCCTTTGTGCCAGTTTTATACTGTTTGCTGGAAGCACAGGCAACAGAGCAGCACGAGGTGATCAGACTGTTTGACAGCGCTGCTCCGGAGCATGCGGGAGGATACCTGATTGCTGTTATGGACGGTACCATAGGTGATCCGGCACGCGATAGGATGGCGGCAGACTGCCTGTCGGCCATTCTGCAAAAAAAACAGTACCGGTCAATCACAGCGCTGATGGCTGGGCCCAATCCAGAGCTCGTCAAAGCTTTGCGCGCTTCCGGCTGTGCGGTTTTCACACTGGAGGACAATATCGGTGAAAAAGAAGGGAGGCGCGAATAAGATGAAGCAGCAGCTTAAACTAATCTCTGGCCTCTATCTGCAGGGCATGATCCTCTTGCTTGCCTTGTTCGGCTCTTTGTATTCATTTCTGTGGAGCTTTGAGCTTCCTGTGCGTACGGGCGTGCTCAATATGGTTTTAGTGCTGTATGGACTGGTATTCCTTTTAATCTATTCTACGAAGAAATGGTGGATGGCCCTGACAGCGGCAATGGCGGCAGGGGCTGTTTGGACTTTTTACCACGTCAATGAGCTGGAGTGGGGCGCTCTCAACCTTTTCAGACAGCTGTTGCTCCAGTTTGATGCGCATTCCACCTGGTCCTTTATCCACATTCCAGAAACTGGACTCGAAGCGAGTGTTCAACTGCAGCTGGATACTCAGGCGGTTCTGTTTGTCCTTTTCTTTGTGGCGGCCATTTCAGGCTATTCAGTTATACGCCGCCCCAGCCTGATGGGTCTGCTGCTTTTAACCCTTCCCTTTGCCGTGGTGCCTATGATCTTTATGATTGTGCCGCCATTGCCGGCGTTGGGTTGTTTGATAGCGTCCTATGTGATGCTTTATGTATTCTGTATGAATACCGGGATAAGCCCGTTTCTAAAAATCAGAAGAAAAAGCAGGAAGAAGGATACGATTATTCTTTCCCGGGCGCAGCGCATGGCGGTATGGATGATGCTGCCGGTGGTTTTGCTATCCCTGGTATTTTCCTCTTTTATATTGCCACAGCAGGATTACAGTCGTCCTGAGAGTATTGACAGGCTTCGCAGCCGTGTGGATCATTTTGTTTTTGGCGGCTCGCTGGGAGGCGGGCTGCGAATGGGCAGCTTAAATAATCTGGGCAGTCTGCGCTTTACGGGAAAGACCGTACTTAAGGTAAAAACAACAAATGAAAGTCCGCTGTATCTGAGAGGCTACGCAGGCTCTGTATATAACGGGGAGTCCTGGGTGATACCTGCAGAAGAAGATTATGAACAGGCAATGGAGTATCCGGTATCGCTGAATCCTCAGAACTATTATGCTGAGGACCACCTGTTTATGGCGAGTATGTCTGCCAGTTCGCTTGGGAAACAGAGAAATACAGCCTACGAGCTGTCCGTCAAAAATCTTTCTTCTGACAGGAGTGCCCTTTTTCTGCCAAATGGATTGATTACAGATGTGAGCGAACTTGGAAATGCCCACTTTGTTCAGGACGTTTATGGTGCTGCTGGTCCCTTTAATGACGCAAACGGGTATACGGTCCGTGCCTTTACAGTAGCAGAGGATCCCCCTGATATTAAATTCGGAAGTGACGGCGAAGAGGATATGGACTTAGAACAGCTGTATTTAACGCCGTCACAGGCAGGAGCGGCCTCAGAGACCTATCGGGCGCGAACGGGCAGTGACGGCCTTCCGTACAGTGATTTCCGGCAAATGCAGCAGACCTATCGAAGGTATGTTTATAATACCTATACAACACTGCCGGAGGAGACAAAGCAGTCTGCTGAAGCCCTGTGTGCTCAGTATGGCCTTGACCCTGTGTTTTTAGATGACAATACAGGCCTCGGTCTTGATTTAAACCAGACCTGTCATCGGGTCGCCAGTCTGTTAGACGAACGTTGCGATTATACCAACCGTCCTGAGAAGATACCTGAGGACAAAGACTTTGCGTCCTATTTTCTAAATGAAAGCAGAGAGGGATATTGTGTTCATTTTGCGACAACCGCCACTGTTCTGCTGCGAGCGATGGGAATACCGGCCCGCTACGCAGAGGGCTATGTGATAACAGAGTCTGACTATAAAAAAGACCGCGACAGCGAGGGATATATTTCCATTGCGGATAGCCGCGCACACGCCTGGGTGGAAGTTTTTAACCCAGTACAGATGGAATGGTTTCCGGTTGAGATGACACCTAGTTTCAGCACCGCTGAGGGCCTTGGCACAGAAAATGACCGCTTCAATCGTTCCTCCTCATCCACTACGCAGCCTTCCACACATGAGGAATGGCCTGTACCCTCCGCGCTGCCAGAGCCTGTCCTGGAAGCCGAGGCACCAGAGGTTAAAATACCTGAAGCTGATACTGCTATTGGGCGTAAAGCGCTTGCCGCTTTTGGGGTGGCTGGTCTCTTTGCGGGAATTCTGTTCGCAGTTTGCCTGCTCAGGAGAAAGCTGATCTGCAGCCGGAGGCAAAGACTTACACATCAGGAGGATATTGACAGCGCAGTGCTCGAGGCAAGCCGTTGGATTCTGGCAATGCTTCGGTTTGCGGGATGCCCTGATATCAATAATCTGGATTCGCCGGAGGATTATACGGACGCTGTCAGACAAAAGCTTCCACAGGCCGACGCCTCCGGGCTTTTGGAAGTTCTGCTCTCAGCGCAAAAAGCCCGGTTTTCAAACACAGGCTGCAGCGAAGTCGAAAGGCAGGCCGTAATCAACTTTGGAAATAATTTGCTTAGACAGCTGAGCAGTAAGCTTTGCCTGAAATCGCGGCTGAGGTTTTACTATATCGAATGTCTTGGCTGAGGCCTGGTAGAAATCTGCATTTGACAAAAACAGAAAATCATAGTATACTCTCTAGCTAGCTGGAATTTGTACTGCAAATTTAGTTTAGGAGGACATTTATGAAAATTGAAAAGATTATGACAGACGAAGCGAACATTGCAGTTGTTTCCAGTGAAGCGAAAATAATTGTAGATACAGGGTCTGCATTGGATTTAATTATGACCGTACAATATGAAACCGGTGCGGACAGAATCGCCATTGATAAGGCGGCTGTTTCGGAAGAATTCTTTAGATTGAGCACAGGAATTGCCGGCGAGATTCTTCAGAAGTTCATTAATTACCGGATCAAAGCAGCCATATTTGGTGATTATTCAAAGTATACCAGTAAGCCCTTAAAAGATTTTATTTATGAAAGTAACCACGGCAGGGATTTCTTTTTCGTGGCAACGAAAGAGGAAGCCATTGATCGGCTAAAAGGTTACTTATAGGATTAAGTACAGATTCCAGAGTGTTTTAAGGACAGGGGCCAGGCCCAGGAGGAAAATATGGCGTATATTATTTCAAGTGAATGTATAGCCTGCGGCGGCTGTGTATCAGAGTGTCCGGTTTCGGCCATATCTGAAACAGATCGCCGGTATAGCATTGACGCAGATGAATGTGTGGACTGCGGTGTGTGTGTGGAAACCTGTCCAACCGGCGCTATTCTGACTGAACAGGAATTTTTGACACATTAAACGGCGCAGAAAAATTAATGGAGAGCCAGTCAAGCTATTGACAGTTAAAATAAACCGTGCTATACTACAACACAATTGAATAAACATCTTCAGGGCAGGGTGCAATTCCCTACCGGTGGTACAGCCCACGAGCCGCAAGGCATGATTCGGTGAAACTCCGAAGCCGACAGTACAGTCTGGATGAAAGAAGATAAACGATGGTTATGTTTAGTTTGCTCTGGAATGATTTTATCATTTCAGAGCTTTTCTATTTCTTAAAATAATCTGGATACAGGAAACTGTTTTTTTAGATGCCTTGAATGATTTTATTCAAGGTATTTTTCTTTTTCAGGAGGTGTTGAATTTGACCGATCAGCATTATATGCGACTGGCTCTTGAGCAGGCATGGAAGGGCTGCGGCTTTGTTAATCCCAATCCTATGGTAGGGGCCGTCCTTGTAAAAAACGATCATGTCATTGGAAGAGGAGCGCACGAGCGCTATGGCGGGCCCCATGCAGAGCAAAATGCCATTGACGACTGTTCTGGTAACTTAGAGGGCGCCACCCTTTATGTGACCCTTACACCGTGCTGCCATTTTGGCAAGACGCCCCCCTGTACTGAGGCGATTTTGAAAAGCGGTATAAAACGTGTGGTTGTCGGCGCTCACGACCCCAATCCACTGGTGGCAGAAAAAAGCATTGAGATGCTCAGGCAGCATGGTGTGGAGGTCGCAACTGATGTTTTGCGTCAGGAATGTGATGCGCTGAATGCGGCGTTCTTTCATTTTATCAGAACACGCACGCCCTATGTCATTTTGAAATACGCGATGACCATGGACGGGAAGATCGCCACAGTATCGGGAAAATCGAAGTGGATTACAGGGGAGACGGCAAGAGAGAGGGTTCACCAGGACCGCAAACGCTACACCGCTATTATGACTGGAATCGGAACCATCATGGCGGATGATCCGCTGCTGACATGCCGGATACCAGAAGGGAGAGACCCTGTCCGAATTGTATGTGACACAACACTGCGCATCCCATTAACTGCAAGGGTGGTAAAGACAGCACACCGGACAAGGACGATCATTGCGACCAGCAGCGACGAAAAAAAGCGGTCCCGTCTTTGTGAGGCGGGCTGTGAGATTCTTATGGTACCGGCTGAAAACAACAGACTTGATTTGAAAGCCCTGATGAAGCAGCTTGGTGAAATGAATATTGACAGCGTCCTGCAGGAAGGCGGGCCTAGGCTTAACAGCGCCGCTCTGGAGAGCGGAATTGTCAACAAGGTGCAGGCCTACATTGCCCCAAAGCTGTTTGGAGGCCAGCATGCACAAACGCCGGTTGGCGGTAATGGCGTCGATTTACCCAGGAAGGCGTGGCATTTGTCCGCACCGGTGATTACACAGCTTGGACAGGATATTCTTTTAGAAAGCGAGGTGCTTCCATGTTTACAGGAATCATAGAGGAAATGGGTACGATCCAGTCCATCCGAAGAGGCGCGGCTTCAAGCGTGATGACACTTGAAGCCGGAATAGTTTTGGAGGACACACAGGAGGGGGACAGCATCGCTGTAAACGGCGTCTGCCTGACCATAACGGATTTTTCGTCCTCGGACTTTACGGTAGACATAATGCACGAGACACTGACGCGCTCATCCCTCAGTACTCTGCGCCCTGGTGACGTTGTTAACCTGGAGCGTGCCATGGCCGCTAATGGCCGGTTTGGCGGTCATATTGTGTCTGGGCATATCGACGGAACCGGAAAGATAACAGATGTTAAAAAGGACGATAACGCTGTTTGGTATACCATTCAGACCAGCAGCGGCCTTTCACGCTATATCGTCGAGAAAGGCTCCATCGCTGTTGACGGTATCAGTCTGACTGTGGCCTCTGTGAAAGGAAACCTATTCAGTGTTTCCGTTATTCCGCACACAGTAAAAAAAACCATTTTATCCCAGAAGGGCGTGGGTGCCTGTGTCAACCTTGAGAATGACTGCATTGGCAAATATGTCGAAAAGCTGTTTGGCACAGCGCCGCACCAGAGCGGCATTACAAAAGATTTTATCAAAAAATTTGGCTATTAAGGAGGCAGAAAATGATTGAATTTAATACAATTGAAGAAGCGCTGGAGGAACTGCGGAAGGGCAGGATTATTTTAGTGACAGATGATGAAGACAGAGAAAATGAAGGTGATTTTGTATGTGCCGCAGAATTTGCAACCACCGAGAATGTTAATTTTATGGCCGTACACGGAAAAGGCCTAATCTGCATGCCGATGGGGATTGAGCTGTGTGAAAAGCTCCGTTTTCCCCAGATGGTTTCAGACAATTCAGATAACCATGAGACCGCCTTTACAGTCTCTATTGATCATGTTGCTACAACCACTGGTATCTCGGCTGAAGAACGTGGCATGACAGCGCGCCGGTGTGTCAGTGATGCTGCAAGGCCTGAGGATTTCCGCCGTCCAGGACATATGTTCCCGCTCATGGCAAAGAAAAACGGTGTTCTGGAACGAAATGGGCATACCGAGGCTACCGTTGATTTAATGCGGCTGGCAGGGCTTAAACCATGCGGTCTGTGCTGTGAAATCATGAAGGATGACGGCTCCATGATGCGCTCAGTGGAACTGGCTGAGCTGGCTGAAAAATGGAATATGAAATTTATAACCATTAAAGCTCTGCAGGCTTACCGAAAAAGGCATGACCGTCTGGTAGAATGTGTCACTTCCACAGATATGCCCACAAAGTACGGCCATTTCAAAGCCTTTGGATACGTGAACAGGATGAACGGTGAACACCATATCGCGCTGGTAAAGGGCGAAATTGGAGAGGGTGAGAATCTTCTGTGCCGGGTCCACTCTGAATGCCTGACAGGGGATGCTTTTGGGTCAATACGCTGCGACTGCGGGCAGCAGTTTTCCGCGGCTATGACACAGATCGAGAGGGAAGGGCGCGGCGTTTTGCTGTATATGCGTCAGGAAGGCAGAGGTATTGGCCTGATCAATAAGCTAAAGGCCTATGAGCTTCAGGACCGCGGCATGGATACGCTTGAAGCGAATCTGGCCCTGGGATTTGCCGGAGATTTGCGGGAATATTTTATCGGAGCGCAGATTTTGCGGGATTTAGGCGTTAAAACTATGCGCCTTTTAACCAACAATCCCGATAAAATATATCAGCTTTCGGATTTTGGCATGACGATTATTGAACGTGTGCCGATCCAAATCGCCGCGACCGACTATGATCGGAGTTACTTAAGGACCAAGCAGACCAAAATGGGACATTTATTAAATGAATCTTTATAAAATAAAGGAGAAAAATCATGAAAGTATTTGAAGGAAAACTCGTATCAAAGGAAATTAAGGTAGGGATTGTGGCTTCACGGTTTAATGAATTTATCACCTCCAAGCTGCTTTCGGGCGCACTGGATGGCCTGAAGCGCCATGAGGTTAAAGAAGAGGACATTGATGTGGCGTGGGTACCCGGTGCTTTCGAGATTCCACTCATTGCGGCTAAAATGGCGGAATGTGGAAAATATGACGCGGTCATCTGTGTGGGCTCTGTTATCAGAGGCAGTACCTCGCACTACGATTATGTCTGTAACGAGGTCTCTAAAGGCATTGCTCATGTGTCTCTAAACAGCGAAATTCCGGTAATGTTTGGCGTGCTCACCACAGAAAATATTGAACAGGCCATTGAGCGGGCTGGTACAAAAGCCGGAAACAAGGGCTTTGACTGTGCCATCGGCGCCATCGAAATGGTTAATCTGATCCATGAAATTGAAGCCTGAGACCAGGGTCATTATCTTTGATTATGACGGTACGCTGCACGACAGCCTCCGTATCTATGCGCCGGCGTTCCGCAAGGGCTACGACATGCTGGTACGGCAGGGCTATGCTCCGGATAGAGCATTTACAGATCTGGAGATCAGCCAGTGGCTGGGCTTTTCAGTATGGGAAATGTGGCAGCGCTTCATGCCAGGGCTTCCTCAAAAGGCGCGGGAAGCCTGCAGCCAGATGATCGGCCGTGAAATGGTTCGCCTTACAGAAGAAGGGAAAGCGGTTCTGTACCATGGCGTTCCAGAAGCCTTGGCGTGTCTGAAAGCAGACTACCGTCTGATGCTGCTGAGCAACTGTAGGCGGAGCTATCTGGAGGCGCACCGCCGCTATTTTAATCTGGACAACTATTTTGAGGCTTTCCACTGTGCGGAGGATTATCATTTTATGCCAAAATGGAAAATTCTGCGCACGGTCCGGGAGAATTCTGAAATAAGCCAGGCTTTCGTGGTTGGGGACCGCTTGCAGGATATGAAGGCAGCACAGAAAAACGGACTGCCTGCCATTGGCTGCGCTTACGGATATGGCAGTAGAACGGAGCTTGCAGGCGCGGATAAAATTGTACAGACTTTTGATGAGCTTCACAAGGCCCTGAAAGAGATAAACCGCCATTGTATTTAATCTGAAAATTAAGATATTCAAATTGATGTGCATTTTCAACCAAGAATCTGTTATAATAAAAATCTAAGAAAGAAGGAATGTTATTTATGAGAAATGCACAAGAGTATAAAGGTTATTATTTAGATATTTTTTACGCCGACGGATTAGTGAACGGCATCATTCAGCAGACTGAGGAAGAGCTCCAGGGTCTCACCATTGAAGAGGTCATACGGGAATTTAAAAGAAAAGTCAACATGATCAGCTGATAAAAGGCTGGAATTTACAAAAAGATATCCGTTACATCAAAAAAGTACTTACACTGCAAATTTTTTTATGCTAGTATTATTATATATAATAATTGAATAAGAGCTAAAACTTTTTGGTATTTATTGGAAACGACACATCTGTATAACAAGCAGATGATAACGAACAACACAGCGGTCGTTTTCAGACTCTTTTTTCATTTTGTCAGAAAAGGAGAATTTTAAATGCCAAAAACAAAATTACAAAACGTTATTTTCACACTTTTAATGGCCTTGGTCATGGTTTACGCCCTGATCTGCTATAATATTGCGCTGGACAAGGGCGCGCTGAGCAATGAGGTATTTTTGCTGGCTTTTCATGAGCTTGTGATCATGTGGCCCCTGGCGGTGGTCCTTGAATTATTTGTTGTCGAAAAGCTGGCGCAGAGGCTGGCCTTCCGGATCATAACGCCTGAATCGGACAAACCGGTCTTTGTTATTCTTACCATATCGGCGATGACGGTCTGCCTGATGTGCCCAATGATGAGCCTGGTCGCGACCATTTTGTTCAAAAATCCCGGGAGTGAAATCATTGCCGCATGGTTTCAGACAACAGCCATGAACTTTCCGATGGCTTTGTTCTGGCAAATCTTTTTTGCCGGCCCCTGTGTGCGTTTCGTTTTTAGAATGCTGTTTAAAAAGCAGCTGGTTGAGGAATTTGAATAAGTGTTTATCTGAGCATCGCGGACCAAAAGGTCCTGCGGTGCTTTTTTTAATGTGGGCGTTCAACAGGACTGTACCCGCTCCGTGAACACGATTCCCTGTAAGTGATCGATCTCATGGCAGAGACATTTTGCCATTTCACCGCTTACATCTAAGTGAACCGCTTGACCGTTCTCGTTCAGTGCCTGGAGCTTGACAGCTCTTGGGCGCAGTGTTCTCAGGTGGCGGCCTGGGAAACTAAGACAGGATTCCATACATTCCTGCATGCCCTCGGTCTCAATGATTTCAGGGTTGATAAGCTTGAGACGATACCCGGCGTAATCAATGACAATGAGCTGAAGAAGGATCCCGGCCTGATTAGCGGCTAAAGCGGCAGCGCCGGGTGTAAGCGTCAGCGTGTTCATCATCGCATCCAGCAGACTGCGGATCGAATCATCGACCACAGAAACTTTTTGGCATTTTTGTCTTAAAACAGGGTCATCATTATAGTGCAGTGTAAGCTTAGGCATGGCGCTCTCCCTTGGATAGTTATTTTGAAAATATTGTATACCGGGGATGCAACCATGTCAATGCTTGCTTTTTTTGCTGCTAATGGAGAAAAGTATGCTATAATGAGGTGAAAATGAAAGTCTTGGGAGGAAAGAATTTTGCATTACCGAAAAGCAACCATTGACGATATTGACCTCTTGTGTGAAATACGAAAGACACAATTAGTCCATGAGGGACTGGAGCCGATATTTTCTATTGATGACGAGCTGCGGGCCTTTTTCAGAGAAAGCTTTAAAAACAAGACGATGATGGAGATACTGGCAGTAGAGGATGAAAAGATTGCAGCCACCGGCGCGGTTATCTTTTACGCTTATCCGCCGAGCTATTCAAATAAAACCGGTATGTCGGCCTATATCACCAATATGTTTACAGAGCCAGCATACCGCGGACAGGGCATCGCTACCAAAATCCTGGATATGCTGGTAAAGGAAGTCAAAAACAGCGGTGTAACCATTATAAGGCTGCGGGCGTCAAAATTTGGGATGCCGGTTTATAAAAAATATGGTTTTGTCGAGGAATCGGATTGGCTGCGTCTTAAATAGATAAAATCATGCTTGATTTTTCCGGAAAAAATATGATAGAATGAGGCTGCCGAGTAGCAGATGCGTAAATCCAGGATTGGATTTACGCATTTTTTGTTGCAAAGTATTAAGAGTTTATGGCAGCTTTTCTTAAAAGTCTCCAAAATATGAGCGGAGCTCAAAAACAGGAGGTTGCTTTGAAAGCAGTGATGACAGAAAACAAAATGGGTGTGGCACCCATTGGCCGGCTGATGTTAACAATGGGTGTTCCCATGATTTTATCCATGGTACTACAGGCCTTTTATAATATTGTTGACAGCTATTTTGTGAGCTGTATGAGTGATACAGCCAGCATTACAGGGATGGGGGAATACGGTGTCAATGCCCTGACCCTGGCTTTCCCCATACAAATGCTCATGGTTGGCATAGGCGTGGGGACTGGTGTTGGGATCAACGCCCTGCTCTCACGCTATCTGGGAGAAGGAAACAGAGAGCGGGCGAGTAAAATCGCAGGAAACGCAGTTTTCCTGGGTTTTTGCACCTATGCGGTGTTTTTATTGGTAGGGCTGTTCGGCGTGGAGGCGTATATGAAGTCCCAGACCAGCGATCCGGTTATTCTGGAGATGGGGGTCGGCTATTTAAAAATCTGTACGATTTTATCCTTTGGCGCTATTTTATTTATGATTTATGAAAAGCTGCTGCAGGCTGTTGGCCGGACCGGGCTTTCAACCATTGCACAGATCGTGGGCGCTGTGGCCAACATTATTCTTGACCCAATTTTTATTTTTGGCTATTTTGGGATACCGGCAATGGGAATAAACGGTGCAGCTTATGCAACAGTTATCGGCCAGATGATTTCCCTGGCGCTTGGCTGTATCTTCCAATACGGTTTTAATAAGGATGTAGATCCAGGGTTTAAATACCTGAAACCGCAAAGGTCAATTATACGTGAGATTTATAAAATCGGGATTCCGGCGATCCTGATGCAGGCGCTGATGTCTTTTATGACCTATGGGGTAAACATCATTTTCGGCCGTGTGTCGGGCTCGGTTGTGACAGCCTACGGAGTATACTATAAAATACAGCAATTTGTATTTTTTGCGGCCTTTGGTCTGAATAACGCACTGATCCCCATTGTTGCCTTTAACTATGGCATGCAGGATAAGCAGCGTATAAAAGACGGGATTAAATACGGGATGGTCTATACCATTGCCATCATGCTCATCGGGGCTGTCTGCCTTCAGATTTTTGCCTATCCGCTTATTGGGATTTTTGCTTTGTCAGCAGAGACACAGAGCCTGTGCGTCCGCGCGATCAGGATTGTTACGCTGGGGTATCTCTTTGTAGGCGCTAATGTGGCTTTTCAGGGGATATTCCAGGCTTTTGGCAATGGAGTGCGCTCGCTGATTATTTCACTGATCCGTTTGATGGTGGTGGTTCTCCCACTGGCTTACTACCTTACAACGCTGCCAAACGCACAGGAGGTGGTCTGGTGGGCCTTCCCGATAGCTGAGGGTGCAGCGCTTCTGGTGGCTCTGTTTTTTATGAAAGGTGTTGCAAAAGAGAAAATAAAATCGATTCAATGAAAAAGAAAGCCGGGAACAAATTAAAAAGATGCCTGATATTAAACACAAAACAAATATTCTCTTAAAAAAGAACTGACAATTTTTTTCTGTAAATGTTAAAATATAGTTAAAGGTCATATAAGTGGCGATAACAAGCTCTGACTGAGAGAAAATCATAAAGCTTAAAGATATCAGCTATATTTAGAAAGTGATAACAGAAAGGATGAGAGGCGATTGTTTAAAATGAATGACACAGTTTTGTATGGAACAGAGGGCGTATGTAAAATCAAGGATATTGTCAGGGAAAACTTTGGTGGTGGAACGATGGAATATTATGTTTTACAGCCAATTTATAAGGACAGTCTGACCATTTTTGTTCATACAGGAAACGATCATTTAATTTCAAAGATGCGCCGGGTTTTATCCAGACAGGAAATTGACGAGATTATCCGAACCATGCCGGAGGAAACGCTGCTGAATATTGAAAATGAGAGCACACGTGAAATAAAATATCAGGAAATTATTAACAGCGGTGACCGCAGGGCTGTTGTCAAGTTGATCAAAACCATCTATCTTCGTCAAAAGAGTCGCAAAGAGCAGAAGAAAAAGCCCTACGCGACTGATGAACGTTTTTTAAAGGAGGCTGAGAAGCTTCTTTATGATGAGTTTGCGCTCGTCTTAAATGTAAAGCCCAACCAGGTTTTACCCTTTATTATCAAACAAATTGAACAGTCAAAGAAGGAGAAAAGTCCATGTATGCAGCCGGCGATTATCTGATTCTTAAAAATGATGGCATCTGGCAGGTATCAGAAATTGAGACAGACGCTGAAAGCGGCGAGGCTGTACGTTATACCCTCACAAACACTAGGGAGCCAGCCGTAAGTCAGAGTGTTAAGGCCAGTTCAGGGGTGCTCTTGAGAAAGGTAGCATCAAGAGAGGATTTAACAGAAATCCTGAGCAGAATTCCATACACACGTACCATACAGGCGCCGAACAATAAAATACGTGAGGAACTGTACGAGACGGCTATGGAGGCATATGATGAGCTGGAATGGATCCGCGTTATCAAGACTGCTTATTTAAGGAAAGAGGAGGGTAAACAGATGCCCTTTGAAGAAAAATACAGTCAGCAGGCTAAGGATTATTTTCACCGAGAGGTCGCGCTGGTGATGGAGATTTCCTTTGAGCAGGTGGAGACATATATCGCTGAAGCGATTGCAGATGATTTATGGTAGTTCAGGCAGCATGCTTTTATATAAGGCGGTTTGTCAGAAGGAGGTGAAATTCAGATGAAACACATTAAGGAGACTTGTTTAGAGCAGACCATTCATTCTTAAAAGACAGTATAATGCCTATGCGGTAGGCGATTATTTAAACTGACAATTTAAGATTAAAACGTACGCATAAAACTATGTGTGCGTTTTTTATTTTTGCTGATTCCGGGTATTTTCAAACGTTAAGGGTAAGAATCTATAAAACAAAAAGCTGAATTCAAATAGATCTTTTTTGTTTTTATAAGCACGGCTCAAGCGATACATTCGCCTTTTTGTGTTATAATGGGAATACTATTTGAAAGCCAGGAGGAAAAAATGAAAAAGAAGTCCGTTTTCTCTTTGACATTGGTATTATTATTTTTTGTATCAACAGTTCTTTCACCGGTTTACGCCGAATCCGAGGAAGAGCTTCAGAAAAAGAAGGAAGAAGCCAGCCAAAAGAAGGCTGAGTACGAGTATCAAATTGACATGAAGCAGGATACAGCTGAGGGAATCGAAAACGAGATCAATAAGGCTGAGGAAAAAATCAAAACCATCACCGAGAAGGTCAACAGCTTTGACGGCCAGATCAGCGAGATTAATGCCAACCTTGAGGCGAAGAACCAGCAGCTCGCAGGCACTCAGGCAAAGCAGGCCGAACAGGAAAAAGACCTTGAGGAACGTCTGAGGGTTATGTACATGTTTGGCAATGAGGGGTATGCCAGCGTCCTCTTCTCATCAAACAGCTTTACAGATTTTATCGCTAAGGCTGACATGATCCGTCTGATTGCTCAGGCTGACCGAAATGCGGTCAATGCTCTGGAGGCCACCGCAAAACAGGTTAAGGTCCAGCAGGAAGAAATAAAAACCGTTAAAGGCCAGCTGGAATCGCTGAAACAGGAACAGGAAATTGCATTGGCCAGCCAGAATAGCATTAAGGAACAAGAAAAACAACTTTTAGCAGATAATCAGCATGTGATGGATGAGCTGCAGGCAAGAGCAGACGCGGAACAGGCTATCTATGCGGCTGCTGATAACAGCTTGGCGGCTATTGCAGCTGAAAGAGAGGCCGAAGCCCAGAGGAAGCTTCAGGAATGGAGAGAGAATCAAGGCGGTGGAAACAATAGTGGTGGTGGCTCTGGCGATACAGGAGGCAGTTCGGGATCAACAGAAGAGCCAACGCCAGATCCAGGTCCGGCACCATCGGTTGGGCTTATATGGCCTATTGCTTCGCAGTATTACCCGAAAGAGTGGGATGACATGTATGGCAACCGAATTCATCCGATTACCGGCGTATGGACTTGGCATAGTGGCTATGATATGGCTGCACCTGAGGGTACATCTGTTTTTGCGCCAGGTGACGGCATTGTAACTTATGCCGGTTGGAATGGTGGCTATGGAAAATGCGTTATGGTGGCTGTGGATGGTGGAACAGTTCTGTTCGGTCATTTAAGTAGCATTGATGTTTCTGAAGGGCAATTCGTACGCCAGGGTGAACATGTTGGTGGTGTAGGCACAACCGGGAACTCCACGGGAAATCACCTGCACTTAAGTTTTCTTGTAAACAACGACTACGTCGATCCATTAAACTATATGCATTGGTAATAAAATATATTAAAAAAACAAGGTGCCGGATCATACTCTGCACCTTGTTTTTTTATTTGACCACAGTGCTTACTTGTTTTTGTACCATACAGAAGCATTCAGGCAGAGTGCGAAGGAAACCCAGAGAATATAAGGCAGCAAAAGTTTTGCGGCAGTTTTGCTTACCTTGGCGTATTCCCTGGCGGTGTAGAGGATGGCCAGCAGAAGTGTCGTCATTTCGATCAGGGCAGCGCCTCTTAAATGAAATTTGAAAAACAGAAAAGACCAGATAAAATTCAGACTGAGCTGAAGCCCATCCGCCTCCATAATTCCCTTCTTTTCATCTTCATCTGCGGCCTCGAGAGCCTTGTATTTCGCAACACCCATCAAAGTGTAGAGCGTTGTCCACGCCACAGGAAATGCCCATTTAGGCGGTGCAAAGCCGGGTTTATCCAGCTCAGAATACGCCTTGACATCCTTTGATATGGCCTTGCCAACTACCGAGCCAACAGCCAGAGGTACAGAGATGCAAGCTGCTAACCGTTTCATATTTGTTTTTTTAGAAAATTCAGACATTATAATCAATCCTTTCAATGTATTTATAAGTAATTTACCCGGAGGCATCCTTTTAAAACCAAACGTACTAAAAATCTGAAGTTTTACTAAGGCGTGAGTTATCCCGGGAACAAAAGGTATATATAAAGATAAAAAAGTAAAAAGAAAGCGAGTGACAGAGCATGTACTTATTGATTGGGTTAGGTATTTTTTCGGCAGGTGTTTTTGCCGGTATTGTAATCGCATCATTAATGGTGGTCTCGGGCCAGAATAACCGCAATCGGTTTTAACTTTATGTCAATAGAGGCAGGAAACCTGCTTCTGTTTTTTTGCCCAAAATTGGACTTGCCGGTAAGAATATGGGATAATAAATAAAAAATCGCGAGGCAGAAATGAAAATAAATAAAATTGCATTAATCGGCGCCGGCGCGCTGGGGGTTCTGTATGGAAACCGTCTGACCGAGACCTTTGGCAATGACCGTGTTTTTTTTATCGCAGACCGCGGGCGTATTGCGCGCTATCGGGAAACACCCTTTACCTGTAACGGCAAGCCCTGCGGCTTTCGCTACGTCGAGGATACTGCTGAGGGAGAAACCGCGGATCTTATCATCATCTCTGTAAAGTATACCGGTATTGATCAGGCGGTAAAGAGCATTCGCCATTTTGTGGAAAGGCATACCATAATTATTTCGCTGCTCAACGGTATTGCCAGCGAAGAGGTGATCGCCAAAGTCTACGGACAGGAGCATTTGCTTTATTGTGTGGCTCAGGGAATGGATGCGGTAAAGGAAGGGCCAAAAGTCCACTATGACAGCGGGGGCGTTTTACTGTTGGGAAGCCATGACAACAGCAGAACAGAGCCGCTGGAGGCTGTTGCGAAACTGATGGAAGAAGCCCGGATATGCTATGAGACGCCCCAGGACATTCATTACTGTCTGTGGAATAAGCTTATGCTGAATACTGGTGTCAATCAGACTGCGGCGGTTTTTAAGACCAATTACGGGGGCCTGCAGCAGGAAGGTGAGGCCAGAACCCTGATGCTGAAGGCAATGGAAGAGGCCCGGATCGCGGCAGCATATGAGGGCGTTTGCCTGACAGAAGGGGATATTGCTAAATGGATGCAGGTTCTGGATACCCTGAATCCTGAGGGAATGCCCTCCATGCGCCAGGATACCAAAGCGCACCGGAAAACAGAGGTGGAGCTGTTTTCCGGGACAATCTGCAAACTGGGTAAAATGCATGGCTTTGGAACACCGGTTAACGACTTTCTTTATAAACAGATCCGTCAAATAGAGGCTTCATATGATTAAAACCATGCCATTCGGGTAAATTATCATTAGCCGCTTAAAGAGCGGTGGGATCGAAGAGATCTCTGGGATACCCTTCAGTGTGACTGAGGGGTATTTTTTTGCCTAATAAAAAAGCCAGCGTTAGCTGACTTTTGATTGAGTTTGATTATCCGTTGACGACTTCGCCGCCGTTTACGTGGATTACCTGTCCGGTTACATAGCTTGAATCACTGCTGGCAAGGTAAACATAGGCCGGTGCAAGCTCATAGGGCTGACCGGGGCGGTCAAGGGGGACATCCTTGCCAAAGCGTTCGATGTGCTCTGGACTGAAAGTCGAGGGGATGAGCGGCGTCCAGATTGGGCCTGGCGCCACACCGTTTACACGGATTTCTTTGTCCAGGATCTCCTGATTGCCGGACAGTGCCCTTGTAAAAGAGACAATAGCGCCTTTGGTTGCAGAATAGTCCAGCAGTGTGGAGCTGCCACGGTAGGCTGTTACCGAGGTGGTGTTGACAATGGCTGCGCCCTTGCTGAAATGTGGAAGAGCCTCCTTGACCATGTAAAACATGCTGAAGATGTTGGTTCGGAAGGTGCGGTCAAGCTGGGCTGGTGTGATCGCGGTAATGCTCTCAGCCACATGCTGTTCACCTGCGTTATTTACCAGTACATCAATATGACCGTACTTTTCAATCACCTGCTGCACCGCTTTCTGAACAAAGACATCATCGCCCACATCGCCTTTTATGGACAGGGCATCAGCGCCCAGTTCCCTGACGCGCTTTACGATCGCTGCGGCGTCATCGTCAGAATCCAGATACAGGATTGCAAGTCTGGCGCCCTCTTTAGCAAAGGCGATGGCGACGGCACCGCCGATACCGCTGTCGCCACCGGTAATGACAGCGACCTTGTCCTTAAGTTTTCCGCTGCTTTGATAGTCTGGGCTCTCCATAACCGGTTCGGGTGAAACATTTTTTGTAGAATCATCAATATAATATCCCTTTTGTGGCTCCTGGGTCTTTATCCTGAGATGTGTTTGATTTTCTTTTTCATTTTTCATAATAATACACCTTTCTTTTTAATCGTTGCTACTAATTGGATACCCGATTCAGCTTTTAAAGCCACAATAACGTTTTCGCTTTTAGATACACTAAAGTTTTCTTTTTTCTGAATAAAAGCTTGAGAGATCATAGAAAATGGTAAAAGCGCTTAAAAATCGGGTAAACAGTAATTAACAATTATTAATGGAGGAAATTAACATGAAAGATGATAAAAGAATTGAACCAACTAACGACGGCAAAGGCGTAATCGAACAGCGTGCCGGTGAAAAGGAACGCCCAACCAACGACGGTAAGGGTATGGAGGGCAACGACAAGGATAAAAAATTCTTTGGCGCGCGAGCCCTGGAGGAAGACGAAAAAGAATAAAACCACATTATAAAGGAGCTGCGTATTTTCGCAGCTTTTTTTGCATAAAAAAGAAGCCAGTCAAGACTTCTTTTGCTGCGAACTGTAAATCCAGAAGCTGCCGATGGGTGTATTGTTGTTGTCAATTTGGCAGCCTAAGGCTTCAGCGGCCTGTAGTACATCCTTTTGAGAAAAAATTTCAAAGATATTAACCTTCATTTGTCCCTCAGAGTTAAAGCCGTTCTCTGCCATCTGGTCAGAAAGGTATTCTTTTAAAAATGCGATTTTATTCATATTCGTGCACTCCTTTTATTAAGTATGAATAAACATACCCAAAAAAGGAAAGAACAAATCAGGGTTACCTATCACGATCGTTTTTTTCTTTTTCTTTCTGATATTTATAGACCTTCCAGCCAACGGGGATGGCGATAACAGCCAGAATAATCAGGATAAAGATCAGCCAGGTAAATGCCCGCTGCAGATAAAAAACAGACGACTGAACAGAAAAGCTGAAGCGAATACCCACAACCATGCCGATGACAAAAATAATGGCGATTCCCACAATGTACAGGATAATCTTTGTTTTTAAATTGTTTTTCTTTTCAGGCTCTTTTTCCTGGTGAACTTTTTCAAGCTCTTGATCTTTCATAGAGAGGCCTCCTTCTAATATTTGATTTTAGTATAACCAATTTAGTTTAAAATTAACAGGTGTTTTTGATTGTAAAATATAAAAAAGTGCCGGCACTCAATTGCTGCCAGCACTTTTTGGGATTAACGGATGGCTTCGTGCTTGATAAAGGTGCCTTCTTCCAGCTCTTCAAAAGCATGCATGAGCTCATCCCGGGTATTCATGACAATGGGGCCGCCCCAGGCCACCGGTTCATCCAACCTTTTTCCGGAGAAAAAAACAAACCGGGAATCCTGACCATCCGGCGCTTTGACGGTGATGGTATCTCCAGAGCCGAACAGCACGGCTGTCTTTTCATCAATGTTTTTTCCCTCAATCACCGCGTCACCCTGGATCAGGAAAATAAAAACATTGTCCTCTGCTTTGGTGGGGAGTGTAAGGGATTTTCCGGCCTTTACGGTGACGTCATAAAGTGTCGCCTGGATATGGCGGGGCTTTACACCTGTGACACCTTCATATTCACCGGAGATTACACGAACCACAGCCGCATCGTTTTCCTTTGACTTGATCATTTCATCTGTAATATCAAAATAGGCAGGGTCAGCCATTTTTTCATCCTGCGGAAGGTTGATCCAGAGCTGAAGCCCCAACATATGATCAGAAGGCTTGGGCATTTCCTGATGGAGAATACCGCTGCCCGCAGTCATCCACTGACTTTGGCCGGATTTGATAGAGCCCTTGTTGCCAAGGCTGTCCTGATGCTCAATATCTCCTTCGATGAGATAGGTGACGGTTTCAATCCCTCTGTGAGGATGGAAAGGAAAGCCCTTTATATAATCGTCTGGATTTTTAGAATCGAAGGAATCCAGCATTAAAAACGGATCAAAATCCTGAACGTCATTATTGCCTAATACTCTTACCAGGTGGACACCCGCGCCGTCAATGGCGTATTGACCCTTTACCGTTTTGGTTATTTTACGTTCTGACATAAAAACACCTGCTTTCATTGTTTAAAATCATTTGTATTCCATAAAGAATACTCTGTATACGAAATAGATTTACCCATAAAGGACACGCCTAATGGATGCCTAAGTATTTATTAAGCTTTAGGAAAAAAGTAAAAAAATGAAAGAGTGCCCATAGGCGGATCAAAGTCTGCAGATATACGGAAAAAAGGAGTGTCGGAGGTTTGGAGCAGAAGATGGTTCAGGTCCTGAGCATAAAGATATTGTTTGATTAAAGCAGGGGATATGTGTACGCAGAGATCTTGCTATGAGATGCGATTTGTGTTATAATTTATAATCATTATGAAGTGTGGAGGAAGGGTAATGGACAAAAAAGATTATGAATGTGTTGACAGGCCCATGAAGAAGGCCTGTATTGATCCTGAGCGTTACTTCGGAGAAATGATGGAGATTATAAGAGCCGGTGAAGTTATTCCCTATCCCTCGTACGCTGCTTTTACGACGACACCGGTCATAGAGCTTATTCAGAGCGCATCTGAGGAGGACAAGGTCTGCATTGCCCGTTATCTGTTTGAAAATTCACATAACGAGCTGGAAGTCAATAACATTACAGAGTTGCCCATGGCAAGGATTAAGGAAATTAAAAAGAGATGCACCGGCTGAGGCATCTCTTGCAGGCCGTTTGGAACGGCCTTTTTTAATTGATACGGACAGCGCCCTCCACTACACCCAAAATCTGCACAGATGTTTTAGGACAGCTTTCCACTTCGTAAAACTCTGTATTGAGGGGCTTTAAAATAAGAGTATCCTCTTCGTAATAGACCCGTCGCAGCCGCACGTTTCCGTTTTCAAGAAGCACCAGAGCGTCCTGACCGTTTTCACAGGTGTCCTGAAGACCGATATTAAGAATGTCGTCCTTATAATAGCGGTCAAACATGCTGTGGTCACGCAATGTAACCAGGATATATTCGCGGCCATTCCGGATTTTTTTAGGCATGGTTTCTGCTGTGCTGGCCTGTGGCTCTGGTACTTCGATGCTTCCGTCAATGTTGACGATGGCTGAGGCGCTGTCGGAGGGGATAAAGAGCTCTACGTTGTCGTTCCAGTTCATTATTTTGCCGCCTTTCCTTACGAGAATTGAACCTGCAGAAAAGTATTTTCCACAGCGGCGTCAATAAAAACCTGCCGTAGCTTTTTGGCGTAATAGCCCAGGTGAGTTTCGGCAGCTTCAAAATGGATTACTTCAAGCCTGGTGCCAGTACCAATACCTGTGAGGATATCCCAGAGGGCATCAAGGTTTTTTCCGTAATAATCGTGGATTTCAAGCTTTTTTTCAATATAGGCGTGAGCGTTCTGGATAGTATCCATCCGCCGGCCATCAAGGGTAATTGTTCGCACCTTTTTCACTCCTTTAAAATGTGATTTCTTCAAAGCTGTTGTAATGGTCATCGGTATAGTAGATCAGCCCGTCGCTTGAGTAGATAATCCGCTCGGCGCCACGGTAGCCGCCTTCATAATTGATGTCGCATTCCTTCCAGGTACGGCCTTTGGCCTCGGGCAGCTTTTTATCATAATTTCCAAAGCGATCGCCGCCAATGCTTTTACCTTTGGCGATCTTGTCCAGATTCCCTTTCTTGTTATCCCAGCCCAGCTTTTGGGCTTCTTTTTTGGTGATGAAGTTAGAGGGGAGCTTTTGGTAGGTATGGAGATAAAGGGAAACATCCTCCTTGGTAGTATAGGTGCCGTCTTCTGTAATTTGGGCAGCACCGCCGTTTGTAGTGCCTGCGCCTGTCGGCGATGTGCTGCTGCAGCCAGTTATCAGGAGTGCGAGCATCAAAAGCGGCAAAAGTGCTTTAACTAAACGCTTTAGCATGAATAACTTCCTTTCCTTAGGTTTGAACCAATTATATCATAGACACGTAGAAATTTGAATGCCATATATCCGCCTGGACTTAAGGGGTTTTTAATAATCCCTCGTTATACTGTAAGGAATGTTAAATTTTGAAAATGCATAAGGGGAAAATGATGACCGAAGAAAGTTTTTTTGAAACAGCCGATGAGACGTCCTTTGATGAGGCCTTTGAGATATTGGACGCTTCCTTTCCAGATACCGAAAAACGCTCCTATGAGGGGCAAAAAACATTGCTTGAGCAGCCGAATTACAAGCTTTTAATTAAAAGGACTGATATGGGCAGAACTATCGCGCTGCTGGGGGTCTGGGTTTTTGACGATTTTGATTTTATCGAACATGCTGCCGTGTCTGAAAAAGCAAGGGGGGGCGGCATTGGGAGCCGGATTTTTAAGGAATATTTTAAAGAAAACGACCGGATGATCTTTTTGGAGGTGGAACATCCCAATGAGGAGGACGCCAAGCGCCGGATCAAGTTTTATAAAAATCTGGGCTTTCATCTTAATCAGTATGAGTACTATCAGCCACCTTTGAGACCAGGCATGCCTGAGCTGCCGCTCTATGTCATGACTTATCCTGACCCCATCGATGAAGAACAGTTTGAGCATTGTAAAAGTGTTCTGATGAAAACCGTCTATCACAAAGCATTAAAACCATGACGTTCTTATAAAAGTCCGCCGCTGTCAGTTTTTACAGCGGCGGGCTTTTTAGCTACTATTCGGCTAGGACATTTTTATAGGATGGATTATTTGCGAACTCCGACACAGCGAAGGAGCAAAGCGGGGTTATTTTTTTATGTCTGTCCTTAGCGTACTGGACAGCCTTTTCCACAAGCGCGCCACCGAGTCCTTTTCTGCGTGCGGCTACCGATACGCCTACATGTGTGATGATCCATTCATCACCATTTTGAGTAAAATTTAATTCACCCAATTCGGCTCCGTGCTCGTCCGTTGCCAGGATGCGGTTTTCTTCCAGTTGATACTTCATTGTTTTGAACTCCTTTGGGTGGTTTTCTAACGCCATAAAAGCGTTATGCTTATTATTATACCGAAAATTCTTAAACTTAATCATAAAATATGATATAATCATTTTAGGAAGAAGTAATCGGCTTCATATGGAAACATATGTATTGTGTTTTTCAAGAAAGGGAAAAAATAATGAATGAAGAACATGGAAAAGCAATGGACAAAAAGAAGCTGCGGATGCTGCTTGGGCTGATTGTAGCGGTGCTGATATTATGTATTGCGGCAATTCTTGTTTTTAATATGGCCAATACTCCTGAAAGGGCGCTGGAGGAATATATCGAGTTGGTCAATCAACGGGATTACGATAAAATGTACAGCATGATCAGTGATGAAAGCCAGAGCAACTACACTAAGGAAGCCTTTATCGAACGGAATAAAAACATTTATGAGGGCATTGAAGCACAAAATCTCACAGTGATCAAAATACACAGCGCTGAAAAAATAGATGCGGATTATACGAGGATCACTTACGATTCTTCAATGGACACAGTAGCAGGAGAGCTCAGGGATTTGAACTCAGTAAGCTTTAAAAAGACCGGAGTGTTTAAGCCATATCAGGTTGTATGGGATTCTTCAGTTATCCTGCCTGCACTGAAGGATGGGGATAAGGTGAGCGTAAGCAGCGAAGCCGCAGACCGTGGAAACATTGAGGATCGAAACGGCAATCTTCTGGCCTCAACTGGTGTGGCATCTTCTGTAGGACTGGTTCCGGGTAAAGTGAATACGGAAACAAAAGATGCAGATCTGGCAAAGCTCGCGGAACTGCTCAGAACGACGTTAGAAGATATCCAGACTGCTCTGTCCGTGGCATGGGTAACCGATGAGACCTTTGTCCCCATAAAGACTGTGGCAGCAGGCAATGCGGAGCTCGAAAACACACTGCTGCAGATACCGGGGGTCATGATCAACGACAAGACTGTACGAGTCTATCCCTACGGCGAGAAGACATCACAACTCACGGGCTACATCCAGGGGATCAGCGCTGAGGAGCTGGAGGAGAAAAAAGACCAGGGATATACTGAGGCCAGCCTTATCGGTAAGAGCGGGCTGGAAAGGCTGTATGATAAGCGACTCAGAGGTCAGGAGGGCGTGACCATTGCCATTAGTTACACTGAAAATAACGACGAAGTCAAAAATATTACCCTTCTGGAAAAGGAGGCAGTCAGCGGCGAAAACATAAAAACCACCATTGATGCGAACCTGCAGGGCATTCTTTATGACCAGTTTGCCGCAGATAAGAGCGCGTCGGTGGCCATTAATCCCAGAACGGGAGAGGTGCTGGCCCTTGTCAGTACACCGAGCTACGATGCCAATGCCTTTATCCTCGGCCTCAGCGATGAACAGTGGCAGAGTATGAACGCCGACCCGGCCAATCCTCTGCTCAACCGTTTTGAAGCCGCTTACGCGCCTGGCTCGTCCTTTAAGCCAGTGACCGGGGCGGCTGGCCTGCAGACCAGTGCTTTTACAGCGGACGAGGATTTTGGTGACAGTGGACTAGTCTGGCAGAAGGACAGCAGCTGGGGTGATTTTAACATCACGACGCTGGAGGAATACAGCGGTCCCGCAAATTTGGAGAACGCTCTGATTTATTCGGATAATATTTATTTTGCCAAAGCTGCTCTGAAAATCGGCGGAGACCGTTTTGCTGAGACGCTCAAAAAAATGGGCTTTGGTGAGGCGCTGCCTTTTGAACTGGGTATGACTGCTTCCCAGATTTCGGACAGTGGCAGTTTTGACAGTGAATCTCAGCTGGCCGCCAGTGGTTTTGGACAGGGCCAGGTACTCGTGAACCCGCTTCATATGGCCATGGTCTATTCAGCTTTTGTCAATGACGGCAGTATGGTCAGGCCCTATATTGAATATAAGGACAACGCGCAGGCAGAATACTGGAAACAGGAAATTATCTCCAGAGATGTGAGCAATACCATCCGAAATGATCTGATACAGGTTGTGGAAAATCCTGCGGGTACAGGCCATGAGGCTCAGATAGAAGGCATGAGCATTGCTGGTAAAACCGGGACAGCTGAGATTAAGGCGTCGCAGGAGGATACTACCGGCACAGAGCTCGGCTGGTTTAACGCCTTTACCGCCGATGCTTCGAGTGCGCAGCAGCTCATGGTTGTCAGCATGGTGGAGGATGTTAAGGACCGCGGAGGAAGCCATTATGTTGTACCGAAGGTAAAAGCTGCCTTTGAGACACTGGCCCATTAATTTTAGTATTTTCAAGTATTCGGATTGACATTTCCGTGACCGGATGGTTATACTTAAGCCACAACGAAGTGAAAGGACATTTTTAAGATGAGTAAAGCACAATGGCAGGGGGGAACCCTGCTGGCGCCGGTACCTGCGGTGATGGTATCCTGCGGTACTATGGAGAACGCCAATATTTTGACCATTGCCTGGACAGGGATTATCAATTCTAATCCACCAAAAACCTATATTTCCATAAGGCCGGAGCGCCATTCCTATGAAATCATAAAAGAAACCGGAGAGTTTGTCATCAATCTGACGACCACACCACTGGTGAGAGCCACTGATTTCTGTGGTGTGCGCTCAGGACGTGATTTGGACAAGTTTGAGAGAATGGCGCTGACAAAGGAGGCCGCAGCGCATGTAGGCTGTCCCATGATCGGAGAAAGCCCGGTGAGTCTGGAATGCCAGGTGACAGAGTGTGTTCCCTTAGGCTCTCATGATATGTTTCTGGCTAATATTCTGGCAGTCAACGTCGATGAACAGTATCTGGATGAAAGGGGAAAGCTGCATCTGGACAAGGCACAGCTGATCAGCTATGCACACGGAGAGTATTTTGAACTCGGTAAAAAGCTGGGTAGTTTTGGCTACACAGTTCGCAAAAAAAAGAAAAAAAACGGTAAAAAGAAAGCAAAGAAATAATCAAAGTCTCTATTGTCAACTGTTTTTAAATTAAGGTTGACAATAGAGGCTTTTTCTTTTATACTTTTTGATATTAAAGTTTAGGAGAAAAAGATGGAAACAACGATGACAAAAACGCGGTCCATGGTCCAGTGTGCACTGCTGGCCGCGTTGGTGGCTATTGGCGCTTTTATACAGGTCCCGGTACCATATATGGATTATTTCACCCTTCAGTTTCTTTTTGTGCTGCTGGCAGGTATGCTTCTGGGCCCTGCTCGCGGCGCGTTATCAGTTGGGGTTTACGTGTTGGTTGGGCTTGTGGGTTTTCCGGTATTTGCGGCAGGCGGGGGGATTCAATATATTTTCAGGCCGAGCTTTGGCTATCTTCTAGGATTTATCCTTGCGGCATGGGCAGCAGGTTTTATCCTGAAGCAGGGAAAGAGCCAGGGCTATTGGCGCTATCTGCTGGCCGCCTTCGGAGGGCTCCTGGTCACCTATATCATCGGCCTTACCTACAAATATATGATTCTCAACTTTTATATGGCTGAACCAACGCCCTGGAGCCTTGTACTTTTATCCTGCTTCCCGCTCGATCTTCCGGGGGATATGCTGCTTTGTTTTGTAGGCGCAGGACTGGCGCACAGGGTAAAACCATTATTGAGGGGGTTACGATGAAGATAAAAGCGTTCGCTGAAAAAATAAAATCGGGCCATGAGGCCGGCAAAGAAGAAGTGCTGGAGCTGGTGCAGGCTCTGGATATTGAAACACTGACTGCGTGCGCCGCAGACATCCGGGAATATTTCTGTGGCAAAGACTTTAATCTGTGCACCATTATCAATGGGAAAAGTGGAAGGTGCAGTGAAAACTGCGCTTACTGTGCCCAATCCGCCCACTATAATACCTATGTGGAGGAATATCCGCTGCTGCCGGAGGAAGCTGTGGTAGCGAGTGCCATCTCTAATTACAGCCAGGGCGTCCACCGGTTTTCCATTGTGACATCAGGAAAACGCCTTGAGGATGGGGAGGTGGACGCTGTTTGCCGCATCTACAGAAGGCTGGCAGAAACAATCCCGATGGGGCTTTGCGCGTCCCACGGGCTTTTGAGCTATGAAGCGCTGCGAGAGCTCAGAAAGTCTGGAGTAACGCGCTATCATAATAACCTGGAGACCTCAGAGAAATTTTTTTCAAAAATCTGCACAACACACACCTATTCAGAAAAAACAGAGGTTATTCAAAACGCCCTACGGGCAGGCCTGGAGGTCTGCAGCGGTGGCATTATCGGCCTCGGCGAATCCATGGAGGACCGTATCGACATGGTTTTTACCCTAAAGCAGCTTGGAGTAGGCTCGGTGCCGCTAAATGTCTTAAATCCTATCTCCGGAACCCCTCTGGAGAACAACATACCGCTTACCTATGATGAGGTGCTGCGCACAGCGGCCGCTTTCCGCTTTATTCTGCCAGAGGCCCAGCTGCGCCTGGCAGGAGGGCGGGCTTTGTTTCCAGACAAAGGAGAGCGTCTGATGAAAGGCGGCATCAATGCGGCGATTTCGGGGGATATGCTCACCACCGCAGGAATTGCCACCGACGAAGACATTGCGATGATCAAAGCTCTTGGATTTGAGGTGAAGGCTAATGTCTAGTGGAATTTTTGTTACCGCTACAGGCACCGATGTGGGAAAAACCTATATTACTGCCAGACTCATCAAGGCCCTCAGAAGCAAGGGCATAAATGCGGGATACTACAAGGCCGCACTCAGTGGCGCGGTGCTTGAAGGGGGAAAACGAATAGCGGGCGATGCCGCCTGTGTTTACCGTTTTGCCGGGCTTAAAGGAGATTCCAATCAGGCAGTAACCACAATTCTCGATTATCCTGCGTCGCCGCATCTGGCCGCGCAGCTGGAGGATAAAAGCATTACGCTGCCGCCGATTCTGCGGGATTTTGGCAAAGCTGCCTCGATTTATGACTATGTCGTGATGGAAGGCAGCGGAGGCATTATCTGCCCACTAAATTTAGGGGAGTCCCCCCTGATGCTGACCGATGTGATAAAGACACTCGCGCTGGACATTGTGATCGTCGCAGATGCGGGGCTGGGAACCATCAACAGCACACTGCTGACGTTTGAATATGCCAGGAACCTGAAAATAGAAACGCGTTGTATTGTATTGAACCGGTTTGATGCATCCTCTGTCATCCATCAGGATAATAAAAAGGTTCTTGAAGCCGTGACGGGGCGAAGGGTCCTGGTCTGTAATGATCATGGAGATATGGACGCCTCGTCCATTAAAAAGATTTTAGGAAAAGATTTTACTCACAAATTTACTTGACACCCTTTAAGACCTCCGATATAATAAATATTGTTAAAAGGGAGTAGTTGAAACGGTAAAGTCAACATACTGGTGCAGTGCGCCTGGTTTTACCGCCTTTATTTATTCAAAGGTAATGAGACTTTTAGCGTATTTTTAGAATACGCTGGAGGTCTCTTTTTTGATGTTAAGGCCATTTTTGTAAAACAGAACGCTGCATCAGGAGCCTGCAAGCTTTTAACATGGTAAAAATTTAAAAAGGAGTATCGTTGATGAAAGCATTTCAAGAAACGACAAGTCAGACGCTTGAACGGCTAAATGTCGATCCGGAACTGGGGATGAGTAAAAACCAGATCGAGGACAGCCGTTTAAAGCATGGGGTTAATGCGTTCACCAAGGGAAAGCCAAAATCTGTTTTCAAAAAGATATGGGATGCGGCAACAGAACCGATGATCGTCATGCTGCTGGTAGCGGCCGCGATCACCCTGGGGGTTAATTTTGTCCGCTATTTTACCGGAGGACAGACCGAATTTATTGAATGTATCGGTATTTTTGCAGCAATTTTTCTGGCAGTCGGCGTTACCGTTATCATGGAGGGCCGCAGCGAAAAGGCCTTTGAGGCCTTAAATCAGATCAATGAGGATGTGCAGGTTAAGGTTAAGCGCGGCGGCAGTGTCATGCTCATATCCCAAAAAGACTTGGTAGTCGGGGATATAATGGAGGTGGCTACCGGAGATATGATCCCGGCCGACGGCCGCGTAATCGAGTCACTGGGGCTGAGGGTTGATGAATCTTCTCTGACAGGTGAAAGCCTGCCGGTTAAAAAAGAATCCGGGCTGGTTTATGATAACCCCAAGACCCCAGTGGCAGAACGGGCCAATATGCTTTACTCCGGCTGCTTTATAACCGGTGGCAGCGGAACCATGGTCGTAACCGATGTGGGGGATAGTACCGAGTTCGGAAGCATTGCGAGAGAGCTCTCCAAAACAGAAAAGGGTTCTACGCCCCTCCAGGAAAAAATGGACCGTCTGGGTAAACTTATTACGATTTTGGGCGCAACCGCGGCCGCCATAGTTTTTGTCATTCAGCTCATTATTTTTGCCACCACCGGCACCTTTAATCTGGACACAGTATCTGAAGCTTTTATTACCAGTATTGTCCTGATCGTCGCGGCGGTACCGGAGGGGCTTCCGACCATTGTGGCTGTTTCCCTGTCCATCAACATCATTAAAATGGCCAGACAGAACGCGCTGGTAAAAAAGCTGATTGCCTGTGAGACCATCGGCAGCATCAATGTGATCTGTTCAGACAAAACCGGAACCCTGACAGAAAACCGCATGACGGTTACGGATATTTACACCGATGGCCGTTTGATTGCACCCAAAGACCTTGATGATCAAGTTTTAATTGAGAATTTCACCATCAACAGCACCGCGGATATTGAGCAGGGGGATCAGCCCAAATTTATTGGAAATCCGACAGAATGTGCGTTGATTATGGCCTATGAACGGTCTAAAGTGCGGCAGTCGCCCTATAATGAGTTGCGTAAAAACGCTCAGATTACCTTTGTTTTTCCGTTTTCCTCTGAGACCAAGAACATGACGACCATTGTGGAGCAGGGAGATGGCAGCATAGCCTACTCCAAAGGCAGTCCAGAAAAGATCATCAGCCAGTGCAGTCACATTATGCTCGATGGTCAACCTGTACCACTTTCCGAAAAACAGCTTCAGCAGATCGAGAAAGAAATGACAGGCTTTGAAAAAAAAGCCCGCCGGGTGCTTGCTTTTTCGCATAAGCCGCTTTCCGGTATCCGCACCATTACAGAGTATGAGGAGCGCCGCGCACATATCGAATCGGAAATGATTTTTGACGGCTTTGTCGCCATAACAGACCCGCTGCGTGAGGATGTCTACGAAGCGGTCAACCACTGCCGCAAAGCGGGGATTGAGTTAAAAATTCTGACAGGGGATAATATTGTAACAGCCCGTGCCATCGCCGATGAGCTGGGACTGATAAAGCCCGGTGACGCTGCCGCTGAAGCCCATAAGCTTGAAGACCTGAGTGAGGAACGCCTCATTGAGCTGCTGCCAAGGATTAAGGTCATTGCCAGAAGCACCCCTGTCGTGAAAATGCGGGTCGTCAATGCCCTTAAGAAAATGGGTAATGTGGTCGCTGTAACCGGCGATGGCATCAACGATGCGCCGGCGATTAAAAACGCGGATGTCGGCGTTGCGATGGGGATCACCGGGACCGAGGTTTCCAAGGAGGCCAGTGACATTGTGCTGCTTGACGATTCCTTTTCTACCATTGTCAAGGCGGTCCAGTGGGGACGCGGAATTTATGAGAATTTTCAGCGTTTTATCCAGTTCCAGCTCACTGTTAATCTGTCTTCGGTCATCGTTGTGCTGGCCTGTATTCTGTTGGGCTTAAAATCACCATTTACGGCCCTTCAGCTTTTGTGGATCAATATTATTATGGATGGGCCGCCCGCGCTGACACTGGGGCTGGAACCAATTCGTGACGATCTTATGAACCGCCAGCCCATCTCGCGGGACTCCAATATTGTGAGCAAGGGCATGCTTTCACGCATTGCCTGCAATGGGATTTTTGTATCCATCATCTTTATGCTGCAGGCCCTGTTTAATATTCTGGGCGGCACCGAGGGAGAACAGTACACGATTCTATTTACACTTTTTGTGGTCATGCACCTCTTCAATGCCTTTAACAGTCGAGAGCTTACAGATACCAGCGTCTTTTCCAATTTCTTCAGTAATCGGCTGATGCTGCTCGTCTTTGGCCTGACATTCATGTTGCAGGTGGTTATCACCCAGTTCGGTGGCATTCTTTACAACACGGTGCCCTTATCCCTGGGTATGTGGGTTAAGATCGTCACTTTAGGCTTATCGGTCATCGTCGTCTCTGAAGTGTTCAAGCTGATTAAAAGAAAGCTATTTAAAACAACATAAAATAAAAAAGACTCTGTTTTTCATTAATGAACAGAGTCTTTTTTTCTACGTTTTTTTAATTCCCTTCGGATATTCAACCAGATACGGATACTTGAGGAGACAATGATAATCCCCATGGCGAGCGCACCGGCAATGCCGAGGGTGTGCAGCCCTGTGTTGATGGCCTCGTCTACACGGCCATTGATGAAATGCTCCATGGTATAGTAGATACCACCGCCAGGAACAAGGGGAATAAGGGCAGCAGCAAGATAGATGGTTGCCGGCGCCTTGAAACGCCGGGCCATGATCTCTGCATAAAGCGAAACCGCTAAGGTTGCGATAAAATACTGGGGAATGTCATTGATAAAAAATCCCTGAAGCCCCATATACAAAAACCACCCCAAAGCACCGCCGATACCGGCGATAACCAAAGCCTGGCCGCGGATATTAAAGACGACGCCAAAGGCCATCGTAGCGGCGAAGGCATAAAAACATTGAAGTAAAAGACTGCTCTCCATAGGCTATGCTCCTAAAAAAGGACGCAGGAAGGTTAACGGAATGGCCGCTCCCACAGCAATCCCAGCCCCGATTAGAAGAGCCTCGGTCGTTTTTGTCACGCCTGCCAGTAAATCGCCGGCAATAATATCCCGCATGGAGTTTGTGATGGCCAGTCCGGGCACCAGCGTCATAATGGTACCGATGATGATTTTATCCATGTTGGCAGCGAATCCAGAACGGACAAAGCCCAGAGCGCACAGGGCGATCACTGCGCCACAGATAACATTTTCAAAAAATGCGTTGGTTTTAATTTTTTCCAAAGCGTTAAAGACCACCTTAGTCAAAGCGCTGATGAAAAGAGCAGCACAGGCGTCTAACAGCGTTCCTTTAAAAAGCAGGGTGAAAAAGAAGGCCACAAAGGAGAAGGCCAGTACCTGCTTGATGAGGGAATAGGGCGGGAAACGGCGGATAGCTTCAATGCGTCGCTGAACCTCCTCATAGGGCGGGATGGTTGCGCACATTTCGCGGGAGAGGGAGTTGAGGCGCTCAACCTTGTACAGGTCGGTCCCGCGGCTGAAAATCCGCTTGGTCAGCGTCAGAGGAGGCTCATCGCCGACACGGATCGTGATGATGATCGTGGTGGGAACTGCGAAAATCTCTGCGTTGTCCACACCGTAGGCTTGACAGATACGGCGCATGGAATCCTCGACACGGTAAATTTCTGCGCCACTCTCCAAAAGCATGTCACCAATTTCCATGGCCACAGTGATGAGATGTGTTGGCGTCATGGCAGACAGTCCAAAATCGTGTCAAAAATCTGCCCGGCAACCTCCTCCTTTGTCTGCTTTGGAAGCTCGGTAACGCGATCTTTGGTAATAACGGTCACGACATTTGTATCTCCGCTGAATCCCGCACCCTCTACCTTTAAATTGTTCGCGATCATCATGTCAACATTTTTGCGTATCAGTTTGGCCTGAGAATTTTCAACGAGATTCTGTGTTTCCATGGAGAAGCCGCAAAGAAACTGGTCCGGGTGTCTGTTTGCGCCCAGCCAGGCTAAAATGTCCTGAGTGCGGTCCAGAGCAATGCTCATGGCACCCTCCTTTTTCTTGACTTTTTCATCCGAGTAATCAGAGGGGGTGTAGTCTGCCACAGCAGCGGCCTTAATGACGATATCCTGCTGCTTCGATCGGCTGATGACCGCTTCAAACATATCTTCTGCTGAAACGACATTTACCATGTTCACAAACGGCACCGGTGGCAGCGCGGTTGGACCGCTGACAAGGGTGACCTCCGCTCCGCGAAGCATTGCGTTTCGTGCCAGGGCATAGCCCATCTTGCCGCTGGAATGGTTCGTAATATAACGTACAGGATCAATGGCTTCACAGGTTGGTCCTGCGGTAATCAGTACTTTTTTTCCGGACAGATCTTTTTCAAAGGCGATTTCCTTTAAAATATGGTCGATCAGCACATCTTCTTTGGGCAGCTTGCCATCGCCGATGTCTTTACAGGCCAGAACTCCAGTGTCAGGCTGGACAATTTCAAAGTGATACTTTCTTAGAATATCCAGATTGTCCTGGACGACCGGATTGTGGAACATGTTGGTGTTCATCGCAGGTGAGATAATTTTTTTGCAGGTACAGGCCAGGGCTGTGGTGGTAAGCATATCGTCAGCCAGACCATGGGCAAGCTTGGCAATCACGTTTGCAGTGGCGGGGGCGATCATGAGCAGATCCGCCCTCTTGGCCAGCGAGACGTGGGCCACATTGTAATTGATGGTCTTGTCAAAGGTATCGACAATACAGTTATTGCCTGTCAGGGTGGAGAAGGTCATCGGCGCGATGATCTCTGTGGCGTTGGGGGTCATAATAACATGGACGTCACAGCCCCATTTTGCCAGAGCGCTGGCGACATTTGCCATTTTATAGGCTGCGATACTGCCGCTGACACCGAGGATCACTGTTTTATTTTTTAAGTTCATCTTTTATGTACTTCCTTCATTCAAATTTACTAGGAGATTATATCAAAAATAAAACCTTCCGTAAATGCGGTTTGGGTAAAAAAGGCTTGAAAGGTGATCTTTTTTCATGTAAAATAATCACGATTAAGCATTGTATCCGGCTCGACTGGAACGATAGCAGGAGGAAAATCGAATATGAAAACACGAACGACCAAAGAACTGGTCCAGTTGTCACTCTTTGTGGCAATCATTGTCCTGATGGCAGTTGTCCCGTTTTTGGGATACATTCCGCTGGGTTTCACCCGTGCGACCATTATCCATATACCCGTAATTATTGGAAGTATTATACTCGGTCCAAAATACGGAGCGTTTTTAGGATTTGTTTTTGGTCTTACCAGCCTGGTGAATAATACCTTTAACCCAACTGTAACGTCTTTTGTATTTACCCCGTTTTATTCGCTTGGAACATACGATGGTAATTTCTGGAGTCTTGTTATTTGTTTTGTCCCCAGAATCTTAGTCGGGGTTGTTCCTTACTATATTTACAAGGGGTTGAAAAAGGTTAAGGACAATGATGCGCTGGCGCTGACCTGTGCAGGCGTTGGCGGTTCACTCACCAACACATTGCTGGTTATGAACATGATTTATTTCTTCTTTGGACAGAGCTACGCATCTGCCAAGGAAATGGATATTTCAGCCCTATACGGGGCCATTCTGGCCGTCATTGGCATTAACGGCGTACCAGAAGCCATTGTCGCTGGCGTATTGACATTGGCAATCTGTAAAGCGCTTTTAAAATACGGCGTTAATAAATAATCTCAGATTCAATGCACCGCATTCTTTTAAGAATGCGGTTTTTTATTGTCTTTTTGACCAAATTGACATTTTGAAAAAAGGAAAGTATAATCTAGTTAGATGTATCTAACTTAAAAACATTTAAGTACAGGATAAAAGGAAAAGGCAATTAAGAGAAGGGAGACACGCAATGTCTCAAAAAAGCTATGTGAATCTGTCGCAGTTCAGTGTTGAGTTAACGCTTGAAGAAAAGGAGTATCGCGAGTTTTCTTCGAGCGATGCTGACGGCACCATGTTTATGAGAGTATATGAAATCATGCCGGGAGTCGAAATTTACTACAATGACTATCATACGCGGAAGCACTTTAAAGGTAAGATGGATGTAGGCAATTTTTATCAGCTTGCTTACAGCCATGAGGGAATCTATCAGAGTAAAATCAATACCTATCAGGAACTGAGGTTGTCAGAGAGTGAGCTTATGCTGCTGTCGAATGTGGCCTATACCCATGACGCCTGTATGCCGCTGGGATTTTACACGGGCTTTAACGTTATGTTTTATCCCGAATGCTTTTCTGAAGAAACCTTTTCGGTCTTTAAGCACTTTTCAATTGACATTTATCAAATATTTAATGGCTTACTAAACACAAAAGCGATTATCGTTCTGGCCTGTAACGAGGAGATCTCAGATATACTGGAAAGGTTGTATCATCATAGCCTGGAAGGCAGTATTCCCCATATGAAGCTCGAGATGATCAATCTGCTGCTCCAGATGAAAAACCCCGGAGGGTTTAAGGAAGGGCGTTACAAATACCTTTCACCAGCGACCCTCCAGACTGTTAAGGCCGTTAAGACCTATATTGAAAAGAATATGACCAGACATACCACCATTAAAGAGCTGGCTGAGCAATTCCATATCTCACGCACAAGTCTGAAGGATCACTTCAAGGCTGCCTACGGCTATGCGCCCTACGAATATCTGAAACGCTATCGGATGCACCGCGCTGCAGAGCTTTTACGCGCTACGAGCCTGACCATATCTGAGATCAGTGAAATGACGGGCTACGAAAACGCCAGTAAGTTCTCCTCAGCCTTTCGCAGTGTTTTTGGCCTGCCGCCGATGGCTTATAAAAAAATATGGCTAAACAGAGCAGATGCGGCTAAATAGAGTTGTAAGAAAAATCATTTTTCTGCTAATATGAGTTAGGTAAAACTAACTGAACAGAAAGGAAAAATGATATGAAGGAAAAGCTGAAAACAAAAGATTTAATTTATGCCGGTGCCTTTGGCGCCCTCTATCTGATTCTTGTGATGATGATTGTAATGGGGTCGGGTATTATCCCGGTTTTGTATTTAATATCGCCGTTTACGGTGGGGCTTATCTGTGCCACTGTTTATATGCTTTATGTTACAAAGGTTCAGAAGCCCGGCGCGATTTTGATTCTGTCGGCGTTGTTTGGACTCCTTACAAGCACTAACTCAATATTTTCACTTGTCTGGGCACTGCTGATGGGGATTATTGCAGAGCTTATTGTGAGAGCTGGGAAGTACAATTCAAAAAAGATGTACACACTCTCCTTTTACGCTTTTAATTTAAATATGATCGGGCCGTTTCTCATGCTGGTTTACGCTAAAAACCAGTTTGTCAGTATATGTGCAGAGTATTACGGCTCTGAATATGCGGCGGCGCTGGACGCACTGACGCCTGGCTGGATTATTTTTGCACTGGCGGCTCTGGCACTCCTTGGGGCGGCTGCAGGCACACTTCTGGCCAGCCGGTTCATGAAAAAACATTTTGTAAAGGCAGGCATCGCATAAATGGATGGCTTGGGTTTAGGGAAAAGCACAAGCGGTATTATCAGCATTGATCCCAGAGTAAAGCTGTTTCTGTTTGTCGTGACCTGTGCGTTTGTCATGGGATGTACAAAGACTGCTCCCTGCTTGCTGCTTGGCAGCTTTTTAACCCTGTTGTTGATATTGAGCGGGCGCCCTTTATCTGCGATAAAAAGCTACGCGTTTTTTATGACAAGTCTTTTCATCTTTGCCTTTTTAATGGACCGACTGCACGGTGTGCCGGGCGTTCTGATCCTTACCCTCGCAGTTGTGATTCGAATGCTTACGCCCATTATTATGGCTTTTACGCTTGTTTTTCAGACCACTACAATCAGCCAGTTCATGGCATCTTTTCAGAAAATGCATGTTCCAGTTCAGGTGATCATCCCAGTGGTGGTTATGTTTCGTTTTATTCCGACAGTTCAGGAGGAATGGCAGTGTATCCGTCAGGCTATGGCTTTTCGCGGGATCAGCCTGAGCGTGGGCGGTCTGCTTAGACACCCGGTTTTAACACTGGAGCATATTCTGATTCCCCTGTTGTTCAGCGCCGCTGCGATTATGGACGAACTGGCCTCGGCTTCACTGGCTCGTGGTCTCGACAGCACCAGGGAAAGAACCTGTCTGGTTGAAGTGAAAATGGGGGCTCTGGACTACGGATTACTGCTTTGCGGCGTGATGTTTCTCGCGCTGCTCTTTATCTATAATAGCGGAGGTGTGGGGTGATTGAGCTTCAAAACGTTAATTTTAATTATCAGGATGACAGCGAAAATGCAGCCCTCCGGGACTTGAACCTGACAGTGGCGGATGGTGAGTTCGTTGTGCTCTGCGGGAAAAGCGGCTGCGGCAAGACAACAGTCACACGGCTGATAAACGGGCTCATCCCACATTTTTTTGAAGGCCGATTATCAGGAACTGTTTTGGTAAACGGGCTGAGCGTATCCGAAGAACCGCTGATCAGAACTTCTGGGATAGTTGGCAGTGTTTTTCAAAACCCCAGCAGCCAGTTTTTTAATGTGGATACCACTGGAGAAATGGCCTTTGGCTGTGAAAACCAGGGTTTGAAACGTGAGGTTATTCTGGAGCGGATTTGCGAATCGAAGCAGGCGCTTCAATTGGGAGACCTAATGGGGCGTAGTATTTTTGAGCTGTCTGGCGGAGAAAAACAGCAGGTGGCCTGCGGCTCTGTCTACGCTGCGCATCCAGAGGTGTTTGTTCTGGACGAGCCCTCATCCAACATGGATGTCCAGGCCATTGATCGCCTTCATGCTATTCTGGCAGCGCTTAAAAAGAAAGGGAAGAGTATTGTGGTCTCTGAACACCGGCTGTACTACCTGATGGATTTGGCTGACCGCTTTCTTTATATCCGGGATGGCCGGATTGCTGGCAGTTATACTCCGGAAACGCTCAGAGGCCTTTCCTGCCATGCGTTGGACGAGATGGGCCTTCGCTGCACTAGCCTTTGGGGCGTAAAAAGAGAGGGTGTAAAAGCCCAAGTAGCATCGACTGCCTCTGCGGGGGTACAGATAACCGATTTAGTCTGTAAGCGTAATAAAAAAATGGTTCTGGACATTCCCGCTCTGGAGCTGCCAAAAGGCAGTGTCATTGCGCTTGTCGGTGAAAATGGCGCTGGCAAGAGCACGCTGGCCGGGTGTCTGTGCGGTATATTGAAATGCAAAGGGAAAATCGCAGTAAACGGACAGCTTCTCAAGGCAAAGCAGCGGGCGAAGCTGAGCTATATGGTTATGCAGGATGTCAACCATCAGCTTTTCTGTGACAGTGTGATAAATGAAGTAACAATGAATCTGCCTGAGGAGCAGGCTTTAAAGGTCAGTGCTGTTTTGAAAAAAATGGAGCTCGACGCCTATGCAGAGCGTCATCCGGCCTCACTTTCGGGCGGGCAGAAGCAGCGGGTAGCCATTTGCGCCGCCCTCTGTGCGTCGAAACAGCTGCTGTTTTACGATGAGCCCACAAGCGGTCTGGACTACAGTGGGATGAAAAAACTGTGCACGTTGATACAGGCATCGCAGGAAAAGCTTCAGCTGACTGTGGTAGTCACCCATGATCTGGAATTAATTCTGGGGTGCTGCACCCATGTTCTAAAGCTTAAAAACGGCCGGGTCGAGTCATTTTATCCTTTAGACGAAACCGGTATTGATAAAGTCAGAAAAATCTTTATAACAGGAGGAGAAAAGAGTGTCTGAAAACGTATCTCAAAAAAGACAGCCATCCGGCTTTGGAAGAATGCTTCAACTGGCCGGAATCAAAAAATCACTGACAATTCCATCCGTTGTGTTATCAGCACTGGCATCTGTGGCGTCCTTTGTCCCATATCTTTGTCTCTATTTTATCATCACAGAGATTACCGCGGCATACCCTGATTTTGACGCACAGCACTCAGCGGCTATTATCCGATGGGGCTGGATTGCTTTCGGCGGTGTGGCGGCAAACGTCGTCTTTTATTTTGCCGCTCTGATTCTGTCACATCTGGCAGCCTTTGGCACGCTCTATGAATTGAAAATCAATTTCACCACTTATCTTGCCCGGCTGCCTCTGGGCTTCCATTTAAACTACGGAAGCGGTAAGCTGCGCAAAATTACGGATGAAAACATTGAAAAAATAGAGGGCTTTATTGCGCATCAGCTGCCGGATATCGTCGCAGCACTGGTGGCGCCGGTAGTCATGATTGTCATTTTGTTCTCGGTGGACTGGCGCTTTGGCCTTGTTTCTCTGATCGGCGTTATCATTGCCTTTGTGGTGGAAATGATTGGCTATGGGGGAGCGGCGGCAAAGGAAATGATGGATAAGTACCAGCAGGCAATGGAGGACATGAACAATGCGTCTGTAGAATATATCCGGGGGATCACCGTCGTCAAGGCGTTTCGCCAGACTGTTTATTCCTTTAACCGTCTGCACGCGTCCATAAAAAATTACACCAGCTTTGTAATTCCTTATACCCTCAGCTGGGAGAATATTATGTCTCTGTATACTGCCATTGTCAACAATATTTACCTGTTTCTGATTCCTCTTGCTATTTTAATCGGAGTGGGAACATCTGCCGCAGATTATGGGGAATTCGCTTCAACGGTAATCTTTTATTTGCTGTTTGTTCCATCCATATCCTCGGTAATGATGAAGGTTATGTACAGTTCGACCAACTGCATGCAGATCAGCTCCTGTGTCGACCGGATGGACGAGGTGCTCAATATGACGCCACTGCCAGAACCCGCCAACCCAAAAGCCTGCGCAGGCGGAGATGTATCATTTGAGCATGTATCTTTTTCCTATAATAGCGACCAGACAGTTCAGGCGCTAAAGGATGTGAGCTTTACAGCTCCCGCGGGATGTGTAACCGCGGTGGTGGGTCCATCTGGCGGCGGAAAATCCACCATCGCGCACCTTATCCCGAGATTTTATGATGTCACGGAGGGTCGTATCGCTATCGGCGGTGTGGACATCCGACATATCGCCAACGAAGAGCTTATGTCCATTGTCAGTTTTGTTTTTCAGGATGTGTTCTTGTTTAAACAGAGCCTGATGGAAAATATCCGGCTGGGTAAACCAGACGCCACGGATGAGGAGGTTATTGCAGCAGCCAAAGCGGCGCAGTGCCATAGCTTTATCAGCGCTCTGCCCCGGGGTTACCATACCGTGTACGGACGTGATGGTATTTACCTGTCAGGAGGAGAACAGCAGCGCGTGGCCATTGCCAGAGCGATTATCAAAAATGCGCCGGTTCTGGTGTTGGACGAGGCGACAGCTTTTTCCGATCCGGAAAATGAACATCTGATTCAGCAGGCACTGCAGGCTTTGATGGCGGATAAAACCGTTATTATGATCGCGCACCGTCTGTCGACGATCCGCAGCGCGGATAATATCCTTGTGATGGAGGATGGTGAGCTTAAAGAACGGGGAACACATGACGCGCTGATACGGAAGAATGGAAAATACAGAATGATGTGGGATACCTATATGCAGACGCTCAACTGGAAGCTTGAAAAGGAGGTGACCGCAAATGCATAAATTACAAACGCTTTTTCAACTTAGTGACAAGGGCTATGAGAATCTGAAAAAGGCTATTCTGGCCTGCACTTTGACCAATTTATCCCTTATGCTTCCTTTTTGTGTGACCATCCAGATATTTGTTGAGCTGCTGAAACCGCTCATGGGAGGTACCCTGGACTGGAACCGCATGTGGCTCCTTTTTGGACTGGGAATCGTCAGCTTTGTTCTGGTATTTCTGGCCAATAAAAATGATTATAAAAAAACCTATATTACTTCCTACATGGAAGCGGAAAACACAAGGGTATCAGTAGCGGAGCGCATACGGCTCCTGCCCATGAGCTTTTTTAACGCGAAGGACCTTTCAGAATTGACAACCAACCTGATCGGTGACTGCTCAACCCTTGAACATGTACTGAGCCATGTGGTGCCTCAGCTGATTTCAAATGCCATCTCCTGCACGGTTATCTGCGTCTGCCTTGCTTTCTTTGACTGGCGTCTGGCGCTTACGGTGTACTGCACCATTCCCATTGCCTTTGCCATCATTTTTTTGAGCAGAAAGTGGCAGGATAAAATGAACAAACGTCAGATTGATTCAAAGCTGAAGGCTTCGGAACAGGTGCAGGAGTATATTGAAGGCATCAAGGTGATCAAGTCCTGCAATATGGCCGGTGAAAAATCAAAGGAATTGAACACAGCGCTGTTGTTTATGAAAAAAATGGCCATTAAAATGGAGCTGTTTACCGGAACGCTGGTCACAGGCGCACAGTTAATTCTCCAGGCGGGTATTGGCCTCACGATTTTTGCTGGCGCACAGCTCCTGACTGGTGGTAAAATCGAGCTTATTCCACTTTTGATGTTTTATCTCATTGTTGTTCGCATCTATGGACCGATCCTCACAGAGCTGACACTGCTGCCGGAATTATTCCACTCTCTGCAGTCCGTTCGGCGGATGAAGGCACTTCGTGAGGTAGATTATCAGGAAGGGCGGGAGGACATCGAGCTTCCAGACTGTGAGATTGTGTTTGACCATGTACGCTTTGGTTACAATACCGAGGAGGTGCTGAAGGATGTCAGCTTCACCATTTCTGAAAAGGCCATCACGGCACTGGTCGGTCCATCGGGGAGCGGAAAAAGCACAGTTGCTAAGCTTGCCGCCCGCTTCTGGGATATCAGCGGCGGAAGTATTATCCTGGGAGGAGTGGACATCAGCACACTGGATCCGGAATACCTTATGGATTATATGTCTTATGTTTTTCAGGATGTTGTACTTTTTAATGATACTGTTTATAACAATATTAAAATCGGAAACATGGATGCTACCGAGGAAGAAGTTCTGGCGGCGGCAAAGGCCGCCTGCTGTGACGTGTTTATTGAAAAAATGCCTGATGGGTACAATACCATGCTGGGCGAAAACGGCAGCACCATTTCCGGGGGGGAGCGGCAGCGTATATCTATTGCCCGTGCGCTATTAAAAAATGCTCCGATTATTCTGTTGGATGAAGCCACAGCATCTCTGGACCCTGAAAATGAGATGCTCATTCAACAGGCAATTTCACACCTGATCGCGGATAAAACAGTTCTTGTCATCGCCCACCGCCTGAGAACAGTGGCCGGGGCAGACAAAATTATTGTCCTTGATGAGGGAAAGGTGGTGGAGGAAGGTACCCACGAAACACTTATGGATCATAAAGGGCTCTACCAGAGGCTGTATTCCCTCCAACAGGAAAGCATGGAGTGGTCGGTTTAAGCAGTACCAGAACCAGAAAAAGATTTACCGGTACCATATCAGGCAGAAGCACGGCTTACTGAGGTATCGGAGAATGGCCATCTGATTCAGATGGCCATTCTTTGTTTTCATCAAAGTAAAAAACTATACTGCCACTAAATTACGTGTGTTTACGCGGTTGAAAGCAAGGGTGAACAGCGCTATAATAAACGTACCATTAATTCCCAGCAAAACACTCGGAATTATCTGGCGAAATTTATGATAAACATGGAGGAAAAAATGTCACAAGCATTATTAGAGGTAAACCAGTTGTCCGTCAACGTAGGAGAAAAAGAGATTCTCCATGGTGTCGATTTAAAGATCAACAAAGGGGAAACCCATGTACTCATGGGGCCAAACGGTGCAGGGAAGTCGACTCTGGGTTATGCGCTGATGGGCGCATCGCAATATGAGGTTACAGATGGGGAAATCCTGTTTAATGGCGAAGATCTTTCGGAGAAGACTGTGGATCAGAGGGCCAGAGACGGGATTTTTCTTTCTTTTCAGAACCCTTTGGAGGTCCCTGGGATATCACTTGGAAATTTTATCCGCAATGCCGCTGAGCAGCGGAGCGGGAAGCGTTTAAGACTGTGGGATTTCAGGAAAGAGATGGAAAAGTCCATGCGTGTTTTGCAGATGGACAGTAGCTATGCGGACCGAGATCTCAATGTTGGCTTTTCCGGCGGAGAAAAAAAGAAAGCAGAGATTTTACAGCTTCTGATGCTGAAGCCAACCCTGGCGATCCTGGACGAGACAGATTCAGGACTTGACATTGACGCAGTACGCACGGTTTCCAGAGGCGTAAGGGAATATCAGAAGGACAGAAAAGGCACTCTTCTGATCATTACACACAGCACCAAAATTTTGGAATCACTGCATGTGGACGTGACGCATGTGCTGGTAGACGGAAAAATAGCCGCATCCGGCGGCCGATCTCTGGTTGAGCAGATAAACCGGAATGGTTTTGAGGGGTACACTGCAGAGGAGGAAAAGGCATGAAGGAAAAAACCTATGTGGAGGATGTCAACAGGAGCATTTATGATATAAAAAATGATGAGCGGGATACTTACCGTGTTAAACAGGGGCTGACCACAGAAATTGTCGAGCAGATTTCCCGTGAAAAAAATGATCCTTTGTGGATGGAGCTGTTTCGTTTGCGATCCCTGCAAATTTATCATGAAACGGCGTTGCCAGACTGGGGCCCCGATCTGAGTGACTTTGACATGGACCAGATTGTTACTTATGTCAGGCCAAACACCAAAATGAGCGCAAAATGGTCAGAGGTGCCGCCAGAGATCAAAAAAACCTTTGAGCTGTTAGGTATCCCAAAAGCAGAAAGAAAATCGCTGGCCGGCGTCGGTGCACAGTATGATTCTGAGCTGGTCTACCACAATGTGCGGGATGAGGTTGCGGCTCAGGGCGTTGTCTATACGGATATGGAGAGCGCTCTGAAAGGTAAATACGCTGGGATGGTCAAGAAACATTTTATGAAGCTGGTACCGCCCACAGACCATAAATTCGCAGCGCTGCACGGAGCAGTGTGGTCAGGCGGTTCGTTTGTTTATGTGCCGCCAGGGGTATCGGTTACCATACCGCTTCAGTCCTATTTCCGGTTGAACGCACCAGGAGCAGGACAGTTTGAGCACACGCTTATCATTGTCGACGAAGGTGCCAGCCTCCACTTCATCGAGGGCTGCTCTGCACCGAAATACAGTGTAGCAAATCTGCACGCAGGCTGTGTAGAGCTCTACATCGGTAAAAACGCCAGGCTGCGCTACTCAACGATTGAGAACTGGTCTAAGAACATGTACAATCTGAATACAAAAAAGGCAAAGGTTGAAAAGGGCGGTACAATCGAGTGGGTATCAGGCTCTTTTGGTTCACATATATCTTATCTGTACCCCATGAGTATCCTGGATGGCGAGGGCGCAAGGACAGAATTTACAGGTGTTACCTTCGCGGGGAAAGGACAGAATCTGGATACAGGCACAAAAGTCGTTCATAATGCTCCGGACACCTCATCCTACGTCAATACCCGCTCAATCTCCAAGGATGGCGGTATTAGTACCTTTAGAAGTGCCATTGTCGTGACAGCCAAGGCTGCGAAAAGCAAATCTGCGGCAACCTGCGAGTCCTTAATGCTGGATTCACGCTCAAGGTCCGATACAGTCCCTGCAATGGATATTCGTACACAGGATGCAGATATCGGCCATGAGGCCCAGATTGGGAAAATCAGTGACGAGGCGGTCTTTTACTTAATGTCAAGGGGTATATCCGAGGAGGAAGCAAAGGCGATGATTGTCAGCGGATTTGCCGACAATGTATCAAAGGAGCTGCCGCTTGAGTACGCGGTGGAAATGAACAACCTCATACGCCTGGAAATGAAGGGAAGTATTGGATAGGATGCGAATTAAAATAGAAAAGCGAGGATTGCGATGAATCAGGGACTTGACATGACCATAAACCATTTGCCGGTCCGCACATGGAACTGGCTTCATATGAACAATGCAGCGCTGCAGCAGGTAGTAATGGACGGAGAAGCAAATCTCGAATCAAGCCTGCCGCAGCAAATAATCGAGGAGACAAAGACATTTCCCGCTCTTGAACAGATATCAACGGGTATGGGAGAAGATATGGACCGGCTGACAGAGCACTCATCAGTATTGCCAAGAATTTTTAAAAGTACCGCTGGCAAAAAGATCAAGACGCCGGTCAAGCTGTCGCTCAGCTATGGGAAAAATGCAAGGAAAGTAAATGCCTTCAGGCTGTGGGCATCAGAAAACAGCGAAATGACCGTTATTATGGACTGCACTTCAGAAGATGCGAGCAGTGGGCTCTCGGGATTACAGACTAAAATCCTGGCGGAGAAAAATGCTACGGTCCATCTGGTACAGATCCAGCGGCTGGGACAGGATTTCACCTGTTTAAACGATATTGGCGGTATCTGCAAGGAGGGCGCGAAAATCGAAGTGGTTCAGCTGATCGCTGGCGGGAAAGAAACGTATCTGGGCTGCGCGATAGAGCTGCTGGGCGACGACAGCGTGTGGAACGAGGATATCGGCTATCTCGTACGCACAGAGGAAAAGCTGGATATGAATTATGTGGCACTGCACAGAGGAAAACGCACACAGAGTAAAATAACGGCGTCCGGTGTTCTCAGGGATCATGCCTTTAAGTTATTCAGAGGCACAATCGACTTTAAAACCGGGGCTTCCGAAGCGTCAGGAGAGGAAAAGGAGGATGTTCTCCTGATGGATGACACCGTGATTAATCAGACGATCCCTCTTATTCTATGCGGTGAAGAGGATGTCCAGGGAAGCCATGGTGCCACCATTGGCCGGCTTGATGAGGCCTTAATGTTTTATGTGGAATCACGGGGGATAAGCCAGGAGAAGGCCTATGAGATGATGGCAAAAGCGCGCATTGATGCACTGTGCCGGAAAATACCTGATGATCACACAAGAGAACAGGTTCAGCGGTATTTAAAGAGGTACTGATGATGAAAGACGAAAGAAAACAAAACCTTGATTGGATACGGAACAGCTTTCCCTTCTTAAAGAACAATCCGTTAGTTTATCTCGATAATGCGGCAACTTCACAAAAACCGGAATGTGTCCTCCAGGCTGAAAAGAATTTTTACGAACAGTTTAACGCCAATCCTTTCAGAGGTCTGTACAGCCTGGCGGAAAAAGCGACTGAGCAATATGAAGAAGCACGATGCACCGTGCAGCACTTCATCGGAGCTTCCAGCTCAAAGGAAATCGTTTTTACGCGAAACGCGACAGAAAGCCTCAACCTTGTTGCTTATAGCTGGGGTGCTCAGACGCTGCAGCCCGGCGACGAGATTGTGGTGAGCGTTATGGAGCATCACAGCAGTCTGCTTCCCTGGCAGCAGGCCGCACAGCGAACCGGCGCCGTCATAAAATATCTGGAATGTGATCCACAGGGGGGAATTGAGGAAGAAAATCTGCGCAGGATTCTTACAGATCAAACGAAAATAGTGGCAGTAACCCATATGTCCAATATATTTGGACGGATCAACGACTTAAAGAGAATTTCCCAAATATGTCATGAAAAAGGGGCTGTGGTGGTCGCGGATGGTGCGCAGAGTGTGCCTCATATTCCGGTTGATGTATCGGCTCTGGGTGTCGACTTTCTGGCTTTCTCTGGCCATAAAATGCTGGCGCCCATGGGTATCGGCGTTCTCTATGGGAAAGAATCGCTTCTGGAAAAAATGCCCCCATTCCTGTGTGGTGGTGAAATGATTGAGTCTGTCAGCAGAACAGAGATTACCCTTGCCCCGGTGCCACACAAATTTGAGGCAGGGACTGTCAACGCTGCCGGTGCAGTAGCTCTGGCCGCAGCTATTCGCTATATCAAAGATCTTGGCTTTAAAACGATTCAGGAAAGAGATGAAATCCTCACAGCAATGGCCATGGAGGCAATGCAGGCTATTCCGGGGATCACGATCCTGGGCTCAGAGCATCCCGGAGAACACCACGGTATCCTCACTTTTACACTGGAAGGGGTACACCCGCATGATGTCGCGGCTGTTTTGGATGCGGATCACATTGCCGTCAGAGCAGGACACCACTGCGCTCAGCCGCTTTTACAGTATTTAAGCATTCCCTCAGCGACACGCGCCAGCATTGCGTTTTATAATACAGAGGCGGAGATCCATCAGTTTACAAAAAGCCTTGGACAAATAAGGAGGAAAATGGGCTATGGCGAATAAAACTTTTTATAATGAGGTGCTGACAGAGCATAATCTGCACCCTTTCCACCGGAGCGCACTTGAAAACGCCGATCTTGTAATGGAAGGGATCAATCCCAGCTGCGGAGACGATCTCTGGATTCAGCTCTGCATTAAAGATGGCCGGATAACCGAGGGCGCCTTTCAGGGTGACGGCTGCGCGATCTCTCAGGCCTCCGCAGATATGATGCTCGATCTTGTCATTGGAAAGACTAAAGACGAAGCCTTAAGGCTGGCAGATCTCTTTCTCCGCATGATTAAGGAAGGCATAACAGCGGATGAACTGGAGCAGCTTGAGGAAGCCTCTGTGCTGGAAGATATTTCGCATATGCCTGCGCGTGTTAAATGCGCAGTTCTGGCCTGGCGTACCATGGAGGCCATGCTGAAACAGGAGCAGAACTAAAAACATTTGAAAAGAAACTGACCGCATTCTTGGACAGAATGCGGTTTTTTAATTGCGCTGGGGAAAAGGGCTGTGCTTAATAATGCCTGGCAGGCATTTTGTTTTATCCAATATAAGCATTAGACATAAACCTGTTCCCGCGTTAAAATATGGATGTTCAAGGTTAAAATCGTTTGATTTACCGATAATTGAAGCATAAAAGTCAAGAGGAAGGTCAGGTAAAAATGGATACCAGAGAAGTACTTAAGCAGGTAAAAGAAGGAAGTGTTTCCATTGAGGAGGCAGAGAGAATTTTCCGCAAAGCTCCCGTCGAGGATCTTGGATATGCAGAATTGGATATGCACCGTGGCATACGGACCGGCTTTCCGGAGGTGATTTACTGCAGCGGAAAGGCGAATAAGCATTTGTTAAATATTTTTAAGAAACTGTTTGAACAGGAGGGCGAGGTTCTGGGAACACGTGCTTCGGAGGAACAGTATGAGATGCTCAGGAGCGAACTGCCCGAGGTTCAATATGACCCGATCTCCCATATCTTAAAAATTGAAAAAGCAGATAAAAAACGTATTGGAAAAATTGCGATATGCAGTGCGGGAACCGCGGACATTCCAGTGGCTGAGGAAGCGGCACAGACCGCGGAATACTTTGGCAGCACAGTGGATCGAATCTATGACATTGGCGTCAGCGGCATTCATCGTTTGCTGTCGAAGCTGGAACGGATTCAGGCTGCAAACTGTATTGTGACGGTTGCAGGCATGGAGGGAGCTCTGGCCAGCGTCCTCGGTGGTTTAGTGGATAAGCCGGTGATTGCAGTGCCAACCTCTGTAGGCTATGGCGCCAGCATGAATGGATTATCTGCCCTTTTGACCATGATCAATTCCTGCGCCAACGGCATTTCCGTGGTTAATATCGACAATGGTTACGGTGCCGGGTATATTGCCACACAGATTAATCGGATGGGAGTAAAGTAAAATGCGAACACTTTATTTGGAATGTTATTCAGGAATCAGCGGCGATATGTTTACAGCCGCGCTGTTAGACCTTGGGGCAGACAGAGAGCGGCTTTTAAGCGTACTGGATACAATCCCCGCAGAGGGCTTTCAAATTAAGATTGACCAGGTCAGAAAGGCAGGACTGGACATTTGCGATTTCGAGGTGATTTTAGACAAACAACACGAAAATCACGACCACGACATGGATTACCTCTATGGTGAGGATAACAAGGAACAAGACCAGCACCAATCAGAGGAAGCCCATGGCGCGCATTTTCATCATGATCACAGCCACCGGGGAATGAAGGAAATTCGAGCTATTCTTGCGCAGACAGAGATGTCTGAAAAGGCAGCGGCGACAGCTCTGAGGATTTTCACTATTCTCGGAGAGGCTGAGGCGGAGGCACATGGGACCACACTGGAGGCGGTTCATTTTCACGAAGTTGGAGCGCTGGACTCCATTGCAGACATTGTAGCAGCCTCTGTCTGCATGGAGGATTTGGGGATCGATGAGGTGGTCATTCCAGTGGTGTACGAAGGCAGGGGCAGTATTCGTTGTCAGCATGGGGTACTGCCTGTTCCGGTTCCGGCAGTCACATGTATAGCAGAAATGTACGGTTTGCCACTTCATATCACAGAACAGCGTGAAGGCGAGCTTATTACACCTACGGGAGCTGCCATCGCTGCCGCCATAAAGACAAACGAGAGACTTCCAAAGCGCTTTAGAATTTTGAAAACAGGGATAGGCAGTGGAAAGCGTAGCTACAAAACGCCAAGTCTGCTCCGTGCCATGCTCATTGAAGAAATAAACGAAACATATGTGTTTAGCGGTCCTATTGGTTAGGCTACTGACATTTAGAGGAGGAAAGAATGGAGTATCGTAAATTGCCGAGAGGCACAGAGAAAATCAGTATTATAGGTATCGGAACAAGCAGCATCGGCCAGGCAGGGGATAAGGAAGCTGCGTCGACCGCAGCTCTGGCCTTGGAAAACGGCGTCAACTTTTTTGATATGGCCTCGGCGGATGCCGAACCTTTTGCTGCTTTTGGGCGCGTTATGGAAGGCGTGCGGGAGCAAGTTTACTTACAGATTCATTTTGGAGCAGATTATCAAACCGGAAAATACGGGTGGACGCTGGACCCGGATGCCATCAAACGCTCGGTAGAATGGCAGCTCAAAGCCCTGAAAACCGATTATATAGACTTTGGCTTTATTCACTGCATTGATGAAGCTGCGGATTTGGAGCGTATCATTACCGGCGGGGTTCTTGAACAGATTCAGGCGCTAAAAAAGGCTGGAGTGGTCCGTCATATCGGGTTGTCCTCACACACGCCGGAAATCGCCCACAAAATGCTTGATTCCAGGCTCATTGATATGCTTATGTTCAGCATTAACCCTGGTTATGACTATCGTCACGGCGCCTATGCCATTGGAAGTGTGGATGAACGTATTGCCCTGTACCAGCGCTGTGAAGCGGAGGGGGTTGGTATATCAGTGATGAAGGCTTTTTCAGGCGGCCGCCTGCTGGACGCTTCGCTGTCGCCCTTCAAGCGGGCTTTATCAGAATACCAGTGTATTCAGTATGCGCTGGATACACCGGGCGTTCTGACCGTGCTTCCCGGGGTACGAAACAGCAGCGATATGCGGCGTATTCTTGGTTTTTTGAAGGCCACTCCGGAAGAAAAGGACTATTCAATCCTCGGCAGCTTTGCGCCACAGGATGCCGAGGGCGTCTGTGTGTACTGCAATCATTGTCAGCCCTGCCACGAAGGGCTGGACGTAGCCTTGATCAATAAATATTACGATCTGTCCCGGGCAGGTGACAGCTTAGCAGAAAGCCATTACTTTAATTTAGAAAAAAAGGCATCCGATTGTATCGCCTGTGGGCACTGTAATAACCGTTGTCCTTTTAAGGTGGACCAGGTAGCGCGCATGAAAGCGATCCAGAACTATTTTGGGGAATAGGCAGGAGTGGATATCTATTTTATTCAAATACATTAAAAATAAAGGCTTTGCAGTTTTTAATAGACTTTTCCGAAAAATATAGTATAATCATTACAAAAAAGGATGTGATCACTATGAATGATGCATTATGGATAAAGGCGGTTGAATTCCATGGGCATGAGTGCCCAGGGCTGGCCATTGGCGTGCGCGTCACGGACGCGGCAAAAGAAATGCTGCACATTGGCTCGTCAGAGGATGAAGAAATCGTATGCGTTGCGGAAAATGACTCCTGCAGTGTGGATGCGGTGCAGGCGCTGCTGGGCTGTACCTTTGGAAAGGGAAATCTTTTGTACAGAGATACTGGAAAGCAGGCCTTTTCGTTTTTTAACCGTGCCACCGGAGAGAAGGTTCGTATTTATCTAAAATCCCGGAAAAAAGGGACGATGAGTAAGTCCGAATATCAGGAATATCTTTTAAATGCCCCGCTTGATGAGCTGTTTGATTATTCGATGCCTAAATTTGAGCTTCCCGAAAAGGCCCGGATTTTCACTACGGTTTTTTGTGAACTCTGCGGTGAAGGCGCGCCAGAACATAAGATGCATTTACAGGAAGGAAAAATTGTCTGTGAGGACTGTTTTAAGCCCTATAACAGAGGCTGGTAAAATAGAAAGAGGCGCCGGAGCAAAAGCCGGCGCCTTTTTTTAATTTCTGCTGAGCTGTCGGTATCGGCTGACCATCAGGCCTACGGCAAAAATTGCAACGATAAAGCCTACCAGGATCATCATATCGGCGAGAACAGGAGAAAGAGACTCCATACTGAAGCTCTTCAGGCCGATAATGGTATCATTCGCTTTAATATACCAGTAGGTCGGGGTAAAGCTGGCAATGGCTTTAACCGAGTCGCCTAAAAGGTATTGTGGGACAAAAACCCCGCTCAGAAAGCAGAGTCCCAATGAGACGACGTTGGCCACTGCGCTCTGAATATTGTAGTTTTTGATGAACTGCCCTGTCAGAAAAGCAATGCCGAGAGCCGTAAAGGTCATGAGGAGAGCATTAACACTGCAAAGCAGAACCAGGGGCAGATTTTCAGGGGTGATGTCGTAAAGCGCAAAGGCGACCACCAGCATACATACCCAGACGATAACACTGAATACAGTGCTGGCAATGGCCAGCTGCGCGTTGAAACTTTTAAGGCGCATGGGCGCACAGCTGTTCCGGCGTTTGATATCCTGATTATTAAAAACCATCATAATAGAGGAAATACCAAGAATTAAAACGGCCAGCAGGGCATAGGTCAGATAATTAAAGTAGTAAGAATAGCTCGGAACACCTTCTTCGATAGAAACCTGATCCAGAGTAACTGTTGTTTGGTCATCCATGCTGGCGGCTGTCTTTTTCGAGAGCTCAGCCTGGCTGATATCTGGAATCCCTTTTAGGTAGAGCTGAGCAGTATTAAAATACTGATTGACCAGCTGGCCCATTTGATACTGAAAATCGCTGTCCGGGACAGTGTTTTCGATAATTTCCGGATTATTGCCCGCCATAAAGCCTTGGGTAAAGCCTTCGGGAATGGTTGCGATATAGACGACCTCTCTGAAAAAAAGAGCGTCCTTGAGCGTTGACGGATCATCCTTCAATGGGACAATATCGGCATTTTGGTTAAGATAATCGGTAAAACCGCGGACCAGGTCGCTGTCTTCATCGTGATTGACAACGGCAATCACTGGTTTTCTGGGTGTGAAGCTTGTGCTGTCGTTCGTCTGTGTCATCATTGAGAATAAGACAGCCAGGCCGATAAAAATAACGATGTAGATCATCATTTGCATCAGGTTGCTTTTAATGATTTTAAAGTATGTTTTAAAGACTTGCATATTGCTGCCTCCGGGTAATAAAATAGGTGATGGCGGAAAAGATCAGGGCAAACACGCACAGAATAGTGATACAGGCGTAAAATTTTGGACCGCCGTCGTAATAATAGATGCTGTAAAAAGCATCGGTAATCTGAGCGACCGGATTGATAACCTCAGCCCAGGGTGCGCTTAAACGGATACTGTACTTGATGTCGGGGGACATCATGCCTGACAGAAAGGACATAAGCATGGCAACCGCCACAAGAATACCGGTTTTGAGGCCTTCGCCGCCTTTTACTAGAACGCCAACCATGGTGCCGAAGGTAATGCCGCAGATTGAGCCGACTAAGCTGATCAGCAGAATCTCAGGGATATGATTTCCCAGCTCAACCCCCAGCGCAAAGACCATATAAGCGATGAGAATGAGCATTTCAATAAAATGAATGGTCAGCGTCGCGCAGAAGTTGATGCCCAGCAGTTTCAGCTTATGTGTCGGCGCCATTGCTATGCGGGCAGCCTTATCCGATAAATTGGCCTGGATGTCAACCATGTCCTGAAGGCCCAGAAATGCGCCGTAAAAGCAGGCCATTGCCAGAAGTGCGTAATAACTGATGAGCAGCGTGTTCAGACTTTTATCAGTCAGAGAGCCGGCAGCAGTGAAGTCTTTGGTACTGCTGATTTCATCCATAAACCCTTGGGCGAAGGCCTGAGGATTTGTCTGCGCGACATCGGCAACAGTATGGTAGATTCGGATATACTGGTCCAGCACATTTTTAATGATGGTTTGATTGATGCCGGATTCGGTAACGGTCAGGTCAGGTTTGTCATCACTCATGGCAATGATACCGGAAACCGTACCATCAGAGAGCCATTCCATGGCTTTTTCGGTGTCAGTGGTCAGCGAGACTTTAAAAACAGGGTCCTCATCTTCGGAGATCGCTTCCAGGGTTTCTTGGAAGCTCTCACTGTTCTGATAGTCCGCGTTGTCGATCACGGCAACGGGGATCGCCTTGAAATTATGGTCTGAAAAAATATTGCTGAAACCAAAATGGAACAAGGTTGCCAGTATCATTGGAAAAAGAAGGGTCCAGAAGACCAGGGCCTTGTCCCGCAAAAGACATTTTATGCGGTTGGTATACAAAAAAGAAAACATGAAGGGCCTCCTAGTCTCTCAGCTCTTTGCCTGTGATTTCGAGGAAAACGTCGTTGAGTGTGGGTTCCTCAGAGGTGACACGGCCAAAGCTGATACCGTTCTTTTGCAGATAATTCAGAAGCTGCATCAGATTATTTTTTCCACCAGAGTAATGGATTTCCAGAAAATTATTTTGATAATTGATCTTTGAGACAGAGTCCTGCGCTTCAATGGCACGGAGATGAACATCCGAAAGGTCGAAAATTTCAACATGTACAGTTTCAGCTGAACGGATCATGGCTTTCAGCTCTTCTTTTGTGCCCATTGCCAGTGTTTTTCCTTTATCCATAATGGCAATGCGGGTACAGATTTGTTCCACCTCCTCCATATAGTGAGAGGTGTAGACAATGGTCGCACCGGCGGCGTTGAGTCTTTGAATTCCCTCCAGGATAGCGTTTCGGCTCTGGGGGTCCACGGCGACTGTCGGTTCGTCAAGAATGATGAGCTTGGGCTTATGTGCAATGCCGCAGGCAATATTCAAGCGCCTGAGTAAGCCGCCACTGAGTTTTTTAGGTGAAAACCGTTTAAAGTCTTCAAGGCCGACAAAACGGATAGCCTCCTCAACCAAAGGGCGGCGTTCCTCCTTATCCTTAATGTAGAGACCACAAAAATAGTTAATATTTTCGTAAACAGTCAGCTCATTAAAAACTGCGACATTCTGCATGACAATCCCGATGTCCCGCTTAAGGGCATAAGAGGTTGGCGTCATGGGCTTTCCAAAAACCTCGATGGTACCTTTATCATATTTGAGCAGGGATAGAATGCAATTTATGGTGGTGGACTTTCCAGATCCGTTTGGTCCGAGCAAACCGAAAATTTCGCCCTCTCTCACCTGAAGATTGAGATGATCGACGGCGACGAGCTCACCGTAACGTTTAACTAAATTTTGAACATTGATAACCATGATGGTGCCTCCTGTATGTGATGCTTTTATTTTACGCTGCCGCTGGGGGTTCCGGTAGTGCCTTACATCAATAAATTGTATGACAAATGTAATTAAGAAAATAAGTTTGTGTAAAAACTAAAAGAGTGGTATAGTAAAGTATTAAGAATTTTATAAAGGAGGAAGTTTATGAACAGCCTGTTTAACCGTGTTACACTGCTGGTTTGTTCCTGCGCACTGGTTGCCCTTGGCAGGATTACTATCTTTTCAGTTATTGCTTTTCTGGCTGCGGTGACTGTTTCGGCACTGAACTATTATTTTTCAAACCGCTATTTTAAAATCGCGGCCATCGGCGTATTTACCATTGCTTCCTTTTATTTTACTGATTTTTTCTTTTACTATCCGCTTGTATACTATGACGCTTTCAGCAAAAGCGGCATTGGGTTGTTTTTTCTGGCGGGTACGGCCCTTGTATTTAATCTTAAAAGTCTGCCCTTTAATATTGGGCTGATACTGATTATTCTTTTTGGGTTGTCTGGCCTGCTGCGCAGAAACGAGGAGCTGGTCAACCGGCTGAACGGAGAGTACCGTACGCTTCGTGACACAACGCGTGAAAATGCTATGCTGCTGGAGAGTAAAAATAAAGACCTGATGGAAAAACAAGATTACGAGATTAACCTGGCAATCTTAAACGAGCGTAACCGTATCGCCCGTGAAATACATGACAACGTGGGACACCTCTTGTCCCGTTCGATTTTACAGGTCGGCGCACTCATGGCAGTTCACCCCGGGGAGCCGCTTCAGGAAAACCTGGTTGAGATCAAGAATACGCTTTCCCAGGCCATGGACAGCATTCGTGATTCAGTACATAACCTGCATGATGAGTCCATTGACTGTGAGACACAAATCTGTTCCCTGATCGATGATTTTGATTTTTGCGAGGTAGCGCTCGATTATGGAATTGAGGGAAACCCCACAAAGGAACAGCGCTACGCCTTTATTACAATCGTAAAGGAGGCGCTTTCAAACGTAATGCGCCACTCGGATGCCAGCCAGGTAAAGATTTCTCTGCGTGAGCATCCGGCGCTGTACCAGCTTATCATCGAGGATAACGGCAGCACTGCGGCTGGAGGCCACAGCGGGATCGGGCTGCAGAATATTGCAGACCGTGTAGAGGCCTTAAAAGGCAATCTGAACATTCAGAGAGAGCACGGCTTCCACATTTTTATTTCGATTCCAAAGGAGGAACCCCATGAAAGTAATCGTCATTGATGATGACCGTCTGGTCTCAGCGTCCCTTAAAACAATTTTGGAGGCAGACCCTGAGATAGAGGTGGTAGCGCTGGGAAATAGCGGCGCAGAGGCGATCGTCCTGTATGATGAGCATAATCCTGACATTCTGCTTATGGATATACGGATGGACGGTATGACAGGGCTTGAGGCGGGTGAGCAGATCCTTGCGAAGGATCGGGGCGCCCGCGTCCTGTACCTCACTACCTTTTTAGATGATGAATATATTATCAAAGCACTTAAAATAGGCGCAAAGGGTTATCTGCTCAAACAGGCTTTTGAGAGCATTGTGCCGGCTTTAAAGGCTGTTTACAGCGGGCAGAGTGTGTTTGGCGATGAGATTGTGACGAAAATACCAATGCTGCTTGGCGGAGAGACAGCCGTGGATTTTTCCGCATACGGTATCAGCGAGCGTGACTTGGAAATTATCGAAGGGGTAGCTCAGGGGCTGAGCAACCGCGAAATCTCGGAAACCCTTTTTCTGAGTGAAGGCACTGTCCGCAACTATATCAGTAACATTTTAGACAAGCTGGAGCTTCGCGACAGAACCCAGCTGGCCATTTTTTATTTCAACCATAAGTAAGGAGGTTCTCTCCATGGACGATGAGATACTGAAAAAACCGAAAGAAAAAAAGATATTTTCCGGTGAAATCACGCACGAGGATATGGATGAATTATTGTATCCTCAGGAGATGAGCCATGAAAAATCAAAAAAACAGGTTAGAGAGACCTTCAGATGGAAGTCGAACAGCAGGGAGGAGGTGCCACAGATACAGCAAATGACGGATTCGGCTGTGCTCAGGCTGATGGACCGTTATGCGGAAAAGTCAAAAAATGCAGCTCTGGAAGGCGGAAACGGCCAAAATGTGCACCTTGAGCCTACACTGATGATCACCGACAGCTACTGGTATGGTTCCTCAGCTAAGTTGGCATTTAAGATTGGTGAAGAACGGCTTTATGTGGTGAAGGATCTGAGCGCTTTCATGGCAGCTTTTGAAAACGGAGAGGAAATCCGGTATGGCAAGGCGCTGGTGTTACGCCATTTTGAGGAAAACTTTGATGAACGAAGCCGAAAATACCTTCGTTTTTTAAAAAGCTTTTATAACGAAAGCAATAACCGGGCCCTGGCGGTCTACAAAAAAAGCTTTAATGACAATGTGAAATATATGTATCTTAACGCTCCAATGCTGGACGCCTATATGGAAATCTGGAATAAGGATCCGGAAATTCCCATTGATATTGAAGGCTCTGCTCTGTCCGCTTCTGTTGTTCATGCCAACGCGCATATCAGTATTCAGATTTCAGATATGGGCAAATCCTATGCCATTGATCTTCTGAACGACGAGGCGCTTGTGCTTGAGGGGCAGGAGCGGCTTTATATCTGTGAAAATGGAAAGCTCTATTACTGTGATCCTGCCTATAGCCGCAACACGCGGGATTTTCTGAAGGCCATCATTCGAAATAAGCTGACCATGATCGTCATGAAAGAGGATATGAAGGGCTTTTATAATACGGTTTTATCCAATCTCGAAAAATACTTTTCTTTTATTACAGACTGTGACATGAGTGCCTTTGAACCCAAACCGCTGGTGACAAAAATTTATTTCGACGCACCGCAGGAGGATTTTGTCATGGGGAAGGTATTTTTCAGCTATGACGATGAGGAGCATGAAGCGTTTAAACCAAAGGATATGATTAAAAGCCAGGATCTTCGCGGCGAGTATCAAGTGGAGCGGCTCATTAAAAAATATCTTGACAGCTACGACGCCGTTGGAAACTTTGCCTATATTGACGGCGATGAGGATAAAATTTTTGATCTTTTCAGCGAGGGGCTTGAAGCTATTGCTTCAAAGGCAGAAATTTTTGCGACGGATCAGTTCAAGGGTTTTAAGATTAAGCCGCCCGCTTCCGTTCGCGTGGGTATACGGGTAAGCGGTGATCTGCTCGACCTGGAATTCGACCTGGAGGGTCTGGATATACAGGAGTTAACCGAAGTGCTGAATTCTTACCGGCAGGCTAAAAAATACCACCGGCTTCGGGACGGCAGCTTTATCAATATTCAGGATAACGCGCTGGGTGAGTTCTCAGAGCTGGCAGATGTCCTGAACCTGAATGCGGAGGAAATCGAGCAGGGTGCTGTATCGGTTCCGAAGTTCCGAGCGCTTTATCTGGATGCCCTGTTTAAACAGAGTGAGGGGATTAAGTACAATCGGGATACCGTTTTTAAACAGATTGTCCGTGATGTCAAGGATGTATCAGATTCTGACTTTGAGGTTCCGGCCTCTCTGAAACCTGTTTTGCGTAATTATCAGAAAACAGGCTTCAGATGGCTTAAAACCATCGGCGCGTATGGGTTTGGTGGTATTTTGGCAGACGATATGGGGCTTGGCAAGACCCTGGAAGTAATTTCCCTGCTGTTGTCTCAGAAGGAAAGCGGCGCTCAGACCACTTCGCTGGTTATCTGCCCCTCGTCACTGGTTTTAAACTGGGAAAGCGAGATCGCGCGCTTTGCCCCTGAGCTTAAGGCCGTAGCTGTCATGGGAACCGCAGCAGAACGCCGGGATAAAATCGCGGGAGCGGCTGAGACTGATGTGCTGATCACTTCTTATGATCTGCTTAAAAGAGATATTTTGTATTATGAAGATCTGCATTTTCATTATGAAATCATCGATGAGGCACAGTATATTAAAAATCATAATACACAAAATGCCAAATCCGTTAAAGTGATAAACAGTGCGGTTCGCTTTGCCTTAACGGGTACACCAGTGGAGAACAGCCTGGCAGAGCTTTGGTCTATCTATGATTTTTTAATGCCGGGTTATCTCTACCCCTACCGAAAGTTCCGCGAAAAATTTGAGATTCCCATAATTCGAGAACAGGATAAGAAGGTGCTGGAGCGGCTTAATAAGCTTGTGTCACCCTTTATCCTGCGCCGCCTGAAAAACGATGTGCTCAAGGAGCTTCCTGAAAAAACTGAGACGACGATGTACGCATCAATGGAGGGTGAACAGAAAAAGCTCTATCTGGCTAATCTTGCAAAAAGCAGAGAGGACCTGGCTGGCGAGCTTAACGATGGTGATTTTGAACGTCGAAAAATTATCATTCTGGCAATGCTGACACGACTCCGACAGATCTGCTGTGACCCATCGCTCGTCTATGAAGATTATACTGCCGCGAGTGCCAAGCTCGAGCTCTGCCTTGAAATACTTGAGACCTCTCTGTCTTCTGGGCATAAAGTACTTTTGTTTTCACAGTTCACCTCAATGCTGGATATTATTGAGAGGGAACTGGTTAAACGGGAAATTGGTTTTTATAAGATAACCGGGAGGACAAAGGCACAGGAAAGACTGCGCCAGGTCAATGCTTTTAACGAGGACGATACACCGGTGTTCTTAATTTCCCTAAAGGCCGGAGGAACAGGCCTCAACCTGACTGGGGCCGATGTGGTCATACATTATGACCCGTGGTGGAACCTGAGCGCGCAAAACCAGGCTACCGACCGCGCGCACCGCATTGGACAGACAAGCAGTGTTCAGGTTTATAACCTTATTGCAAAGGACAGTATTGAAGAAAAAATACAGAAAATGCAGCAGGCTAAGGCGGCGCTGGCCGATTCCATTATCCGTGAGGGCGAAGGTGCCATTGCCAGTATGTCTAAAGATGAGATTATCGGACTTTTTGAATAAACTCAGAGAGGAAACCCTATGGAAAAATATATGGAAAATCTGAAAAGAAGCGCGCTTTTTGAATCTGTTCAAAGCGGAGACCTTTCTGCTGTGCTCAAATGCCTGGGCGCTGCTTCAAAACATTACGATAAAAATGAGCGCATTCTGAACAGCGGTGATGAGGTTATCGACGTGGGAATTCTGGCAGAAGGCCGCGCCCAGCTTATTAAGGAGGACGCCATGGGAAACCGAAATATTATCGGTGAGCTCGAGGGCGGAGACCTTTTTGCCGAATCCTTTGTCTGTGCGGGCATAAAAGAAAGCCCGGTGACAGTGGTCGCTTTGGAAAGCTGTACAGTTCTATTTATTCAGGTCAAAAAAATAATTGACGTATGCGGCAATGAGTGCAGCTTTCACAAGCAGATTATCAATAACCTGCTTAAAATAATCGCGAGGAAAAATCTTAATCTGAACAAAAAGCTGGATTATCTGAGCCTGAGAACCACCCGTGAAAAGCTGCTGGGATACCTGAACGAGCAGCAGCGCCGTGCCGGGACCAATCCCTTCAAAATCCCCCTGAACCGGGCTCAGCTGGCAGACTATCTGTGCGTGGACCGAAGCGCAATGTCGAGGGAGCTTGGCAAGCTGAGAGATGAGGAAGTCCTTCATTTTAAGCGCAGTCTTTTTTATCTGAGAGATGTCGGGAATGACGGATTATAAAATAAGAAGAAGCCGCCGGAAGACTGTGGCGATCCATATTCTTCCTGATGGTCAGGTAGAGGTCAGAGCGCCGCTAAAAACACCTCAATATCTTTTGGAGCAGTTTGTGACGGAAAAGGCACAGTGGATTGAGGATGCCAGCGCAACGGCCCGAAAACGGCATGAAAAGCGGCAGGCATTTACATTAAAAGACGGGAGCCTGCTTCTCTATAGAGGTGAAAAACTGCCTCTGGTATGCTGTGCAATCAAAAAACCTCTTTTTGACAGAGAGTGCTTTTATATTCCAGAAGAAGTTTCGGATGAAAAGGTAAAAAAGATGATTGTAAAGCTGTACCGCATGGAAGCTAAAGAGCTTTTAAATGAGAAGGTTCATTATTTTGCGAAACATATGCACGCGAATCCAACAAGTGTCAAGATTAATGGAGCCCAAACCCGCTGGGGATCATGCTCTGGTAAAAACAGTCTGAATTTTTCATGGAAGCTTATTATGGCGCCGGACAGAGCGATTGACTATGTGGTTATTCACGAACTTGCTCATACCTTTGAACACAACCATTCGGCAGCGTTTTGGAAAATTGTAGCTGCTTTTATGCCGGATTATCAAAAGCAGCAGAACATCCTTAAAGAGCTGGCATTGCTGTTAAGTACACAGGACTGGGATAACTGACCATCACTTTGTCTAAGGAATTCTGGCTTATGTATATCAAGAGAAAATTATTTTCAGGAGATAAAATGAAGGAATTGTATGAGTTTGACGCAATAATAAAAAAGGTACCGAATATCAATGGTGCTTATATTGAAATACCATTCGACGTTAAAGAAACTTTTGGGAAGGGAAGAGTGAAAGTGCATGCAACTTTTGATAACGAACCTTATGACGGAAGTCTGGTACGTATGAAAACACCTTGTCATATCCTGGGGATTCGCAAAGATATCCGCGAAAAGATTGGAAAACAGCCTGGAGATACTGTCCACGTAACCCTCAAAGAACGAATGACAGAAGAAAAATAGAAATAAAAGATTTTACTTTAAGGCAAGAAAAAATTTAGCGATTTAAAGTATCAAAATAAACCCCTAAGTTTGAAAGATTTTTAAAATAGTCTTTCAAATTTATAAGTAAAAATTTAAAAAATTCATAAAATCTTAAGAAATATGCAAAAACAACAGATAAAAATTCATCTGTTGTTTTGTTTTTTATCTTATTTTAAGGTTTGAAGGTTATAATACATACATTATAATCTGATAAATAGACGAGGGAGAGTGAAAAAATGACAAATGTATTTTCAGAAGAAAAACCCGAAGTGCTCGACTATATTGAAAAATTAGAGAAAAATAATCATATTGATCCGGAATTATTCGATAAATACCAGGTAAACAGGGGACTGCGTGACTTGAATGGGAATGGTGTTCTCACCGGCCTGACAGAAATTTCTGAAATCATGTCCTTTATTATGGATGGTGACCAGAGAATTAACTGTGACGGACAGCTTTACTACAGGGGGATAAACGTTCAGGATCTGGTAAAGGGGTTTGTAAAGGAAAAACGGTTTGGATTTGAAGAAGCAACCTATCTGCTTTTATTCGGCGAGCTGCCAAATAAACAGGATCTGGATATTTTTGTGAAGGTATTGTCGCATTATCGGACATTGCCGACAAGCTTTGTCCGCGATATCATCATGAAAGCACCCAGCCGGGATATGATGAACACACTGGCCAGAAGTGTCCTGACACTTTACTCCTACGATGATCGTGCCAGCGATACGTCCATCCCAAATGTACTGCGTCAGAGTCTGGAGCTGATCGCGCTGTTTCCACTGCTCGCAGTATACGGTTACCAGGCTTACTGTCATTATGAACTGGGGCAGAGCCTTTTTATTCATTCACCGCAGCCAGAGCTTTCTACGGCCGAAAACATTTTACATCTTTTAAGACCAGACAGCAAATATACTGAGCTTGAAGCCAGAATTCTTGACATTGCCCTGGTGCTGCATGCTGAGCATGGTGGCGGTAATAACTCTACATTTACCTGCCATGTGGTCACCTCATCGGGTACGGATACCTATTCTGCCATTGCGGCGGCGCTGGGATCACTAAAAGGACCAAAGCATGGCGGGGCCAATATAAAGGTCTGTGAAATGTTTGAAGACATGAAGAAAAATCTCCATGACTGGAACGATGAGGAAGAAATCAGTGTTTATTTGAGAAAGCTTCTTCACAAGGAAGCCTTTGATAAGGCTGGCCTTATCTATGGTATGGGGCATGCCATTTACTCAAAGTCTGATCCAAGAGCCGAAGTCTTTAAAAGGTTTGTCCGCAACCTTGCAGAGGAAAAGGGCCGCATGGATGAGTTTGCGTTGTATTCCAACGTTGAACGCCTTGCGCCGCTTATTATTTCTGATGAACGAAAGATGTATAAAGGCGTCAGCGCAAATGTCGACTTTTACAGTGGCTTTGTTTATCATATGCTGGAGCTGCCCACCGAGCTTTATACGCCGATTTTTGCCATTGCACGTATTTCAGGCTGGAGCGCCCACCGTCTTGAGGAGCTTCTCAATGCCGGGAAAATTATCCGTCCGGCTTACAGAAACGTTCACGAGCGCAGAGAGTACATTCCCATTAACGAACGATAAAATGCAAAAGCATCAGGGTTACGCCCTGATGCTTTTTTAATTGCGGATCGCAACGGAATCTTTGTTATAATATTTGGCAACACTGGTGTTTCGCCAATCGTTTTTATCCGTTTTGATATCATCGTAATACAGGACATAAGGTTTCACCGTATATGCAAGTACATCGGCCTGTTTAATGGATTGATTCTGATAGATTTCATTTCGTTCATTGGCCTCCAGGGCATATTGTGCGGCTGAACCGTCAAAAAGTGACTGTAGAGCGCTGAGGCTTGTCACTGGGGTTTTAGCCAGCGGCAGAGTCAGGACAGCGACGATCAGAGCAATACAGCTATAAAATGTCGGATGCGGTACTTGCTTTTTTAATCGGCTGCGTTGGGATAAGTCTTGAATAGGGTTACGCCTTTGTCTGTGGTGGAATATCCAGCCTGAAACATAAAAAAGTACAAAAGTCCAGAGCCATAAAAAGTTAAAATATAAAACATTCATAATGCGTGTTTCCCAGACCAGGCTTCCCGCACCCAGTGCGTAAATAGGCGGCGTAAATCCCGCTGCAAAGACACAGAATGCAAAAGCCAGCACTGCAATGGGGTACCGGAAAGCAAAATGACTTTTGCGCGCCAGTTTGACCAAAAGGACAGAGAGGAAAAAAATACCTGCCGCAACCGGGAGTGTTGTCCACTGCAGAAAATACTGTCCGGCAGATTGAAAGGACTGTAAAACAGCAGAAACAGGCGATGGCTGCGTCACAAGAGTTTTAAGGGTATCGGCCTGCCGCACTCCATTGCCGGGTGCCAAAGCTGAAATCAGCATCCCGGCAGCTGAAAAAAGAAAAACCATAACAGTGCCGAGGCTGTGCGTGTTTTTTCGGTACCAGAGCATGCCGCTCATTGCCGCGAGAAGTATAAGATTCACCAGCGAAACCACAAAGTTGCCTCCGGAAATAAGAAAACCAAGAGTGCATGCGCCGGCGAGGGCCAGATATTTATGCCGAACGGGTCTTTTTTGATAGAAAACAAGCAGCAGGCCAAAAAGGACCAGGGACATGGCGTAAACAAAAGTATAGGAAACAGCACCGTCAAACCAGTATAATCCCTGAACAGCTGAAGGTAAAAATTGAAGCTCCAATATCAGAAGTACGCAGCCAATGGAGAGTGTAGTGCTTCGATCCGCATTCAGATAATTTTCAAGCAAAATCTTCAAAAGAAAAAAGGTACTGAAGATAACAGACAATACCATAACGACCGGGACCCAGCGATACAAGCCAAAAACAGAGGGCTGCAGCGCCCCGAGAAAGGTGGCAAAGAAATTACCATCCCAAGTCATATAAGAGTGCATCATTTGATTCCACGCAGTCATCAAAGTCTGAAAAACAGAGCCGGTGTTATCCCAGGTTTGCCGCGTCAGCAAACCGTAGACATAATCATCCGCAGACGGCTGATCATAAACCGAGATCGAGAAAACAGGAACAAGGGTGATTAAAAAAACGAGGACAAGCGTTAAATTTCCATAAGTTTTATTAGAAACAGGTGTCAGCAAATTATAGCGGTTCATAGTGTTCTCCAATTATAAATTATTTTTCATATCATAGCACTTGAAAGATGAAAAGAGCTTAAACTTAAATATTATAAAGATTAAGTTTTTCTTACAACGCTTGACATAAACTTCAAAAGGTAATACACTACATATATTAAATAATATATTACCTAAATTAAGGAGGACAAAATGTACCGTGAAGAGCTGGATGCAATGGACCCTCGGTTTCGGGTTTTTGGAAGTCTTTTTTCATTGGTAACACGTTTGGAGGTTATGGGAAACAGCGTTGATTTTCTGGGTGAGCTGACCACCAAACAATGGTACCTGCTCATTCATCTGATCACTTTTTTCACAGAGCCGCCGACCTTATCTGAGCTGGCGTCTGAGATGGACACCTCGCACCAGAATGCCAAGGCAATCGCCATGAAGCTTCAGGAAAAAGGATTTCTCATGCTGGCTAAAGATGAAAAGGACAGACGAACGATGAGGGTTATACCCAATAAGAAAAAAATCGAAGCCTACGAGGCAGAATTAGGCGGGGAGAACAACGCTTTTGTCGAGGCCTTTCTTGGGGTTTTGACCAATGAAGAACTTGAAATTTTTGACCGTGTACTGATCAAATTAATGGACAAGGCAGAGGTTATCAGAAGGGAACGAAAAATAAAATGAGTAAAATCGCAATTATCTACGGATCTGAATATGGAAGCACTGAGGCCTATGCGCAGTGGCTGGCACAAGACCTCGGCGGCCAGGCAGTTTCCATAAAAAAAATAAAATCAGAAAGTCTGATGGACAAAGATATATTAATCTTTGGCGGCGGTCTTTATGCCAGCGGCATTAAAGGCCTTAAGGATTTCAAGAAAAAAAGCGGGGCATCTCAGAATAAAGAAATCATCATTTTTACGGTTGGTCTGGCCGATCCGAAGCATACAAATTATGATAAAATCCTCAGTGAAAATTTTACCGGTGAGGAACGGAAACAATTTAAGTTTTTTCACCTGCGGGGTGCTATAGATTATGACAAGCTTTCGCTGCCGCACCGCGCAATGATGGCAATGATGATGAGAATGCTTAAATCAAAACCTGAGTCTCTTCAGGAAAACGCGGAATTTATTGAAAGTTATGGAAAAAAGACTGACTTTAAAGACAGAAGTACCCTTGATCCTCTCCTTGCTTATGTCCAGAAGCTATTGGATTTAAAAGCATAATTTAAGGGACACCATTACCGTAAATATGTTATAATGCTTCCATATTCAAACCGTGAGAGGAAACAGTATGAAAGTTATTATACAAGATTTATCGGCGCAAGCTTTCAGGGCGATCTGCCCGTTATCGGTTAAAGACATCCGGGTAATTACCAATGAGGATGATCGGATTAAACATTGTATTGGCTGTTTTGGCTGCTGGGTAAAAACACCGGGAACCTGTATCCTTAAGGATGGATACGGTGATCTCGGAAAGCTTTACGCAGATTGCGATGAGCTGGTCGTCATCTCAAAAGTACAGTATGGCGGGTACAGCGCCTTCATAAAAAATGTGATGGACCGAAATATAGGCTATCTTCTTCCTTTTTTTACAATCCGCAGGGATGAAATGCACCACGAGGACCGGTATCCCGACCGACTTAAGCTGACTGTGATCGGCTATGGAGAGGATGTTACAGAGGAAGAGGCCGAAACCTTCAGAGGACTGGTTTCAGCCAATGCCTTAAACCTGAACACACAGGGCTATCGTGTTATTATGGTAAAAACCCCTGAGGAAGTTAAGAACGTATTGGAGGCTCTGGAATGAAGATAACGCTGGTTAATGCAAGCCCTAAAAAACGTGGCAGCTTTTCAAATTATATTCTTAACGAGCTGATTCCGCTTGTCAAAACAGAGCGCGAGCCAGAGCTTTTGTCCATGTCCCTGTGGGATGATGATTTTTTTGATGATCTTTGCAGCAGCGATGCGCTGGTCTTTGCATTTCCACTGTATGTGGACAGTCTGCCAGCCAGCTTTTTGCGTTTTTTAACCCATTTTGAAGAGAGGCTTAAGAATTCTCCGGCAGACATCCGGGTCTACGGGTTAGTAAATTCTGGATTTCTGGAGGGACATCAGAACCGCTTTGCGCTGGAGATTTTAGCGCATTTTTGCCGAAGAGCAAAATTGACCTGGTGCGGAGGACTTGGCATTGGCGGAGGGCCCTTTCTTCACGGCATGGCTGCTGCTCCCTGGAAATTTTCAGCTAAGCGTCCGGTATATGATGGGCTGGTTCAGCTTTCAGAGGCCGTTAAAAACGGTCAGATGCTTGAAAAGGATCTGCTGGTTACGCCCAAAATTCCAAAAAAAATATACATAGCAGCCGCGAACCATCAGTGGGTTACAGAGGCCAAGAAAAACGGGTTGAAGAAAAAAGAGCTCTATAAAAAATAAAGACTTGACAGCGCCGGGATTGCCCCGGCGTTTTTAGTTTTGCGGCAGACTTGACAGGATCTTTAAAATGCCGTATGCTGTTCACATCATTGTTAAGGGAGCCCATAAATGAAATATAAATTTCCAAAGGTAGGCATGCGAATGGTAAAAACCGCAGTGGCGGTATTTATATGCCTGCTCATTACCTTTATACGGCCTGAGAGCGTGCCGATATATTCGACCATCACGGCCATACTCTGTATGCAGCCGTATCTGTCAAATACCAAAGAGATTGCCATTAACCGGATCGTTGGCACATTGATCGGTGGACTTGCCGGTATGCTGGTTCTCACGTTCATGCGGAGCTATGTGCCATGGCCTACTGTACAGTTTGCCATTGTTGCGCTGTGCATGATTCCGCTGATCTATGTAACGTTGGTGATCAATCATTCATCAGCCTCTGCGTTTACCTGCATCGTATTTCTTGGAACTACCATTGCCGCGACGCCCGATACTGCGCCGTACATCATAGCCTCCTATCGTATGATCGACACCCTTATCGGCATACTGGTTGCTTTGGCAGTCAATGCTTTTCATCTGCCGGTTCACCGTAACCGGAGTGTGCTTTTTGTTTCAGAGCTTGATAATACCCTGCTGCATTCTGATGGAAAAATAAGTTCTTACGCAGAATTTCATATTAATCGAATGATTGATGACGGCGAATGGTTCACCATCGTCACAGACCGCACTCCGGCAACACTGGTGCCAATTCTGGAGAACCTGAACCTGAATCTGCCGGTTATCGCAATGAACGGCGCTGTGCTTTATGATGTCCAGGACCGTTCCTACTCCTTTTCTCTGCCAATGGACCGCGAGGTAAGCGATGCCGTTGAGCGCATTTTTCGGGAGGAGGGTCGAAACTGCTTTGTACACGCCATCATTAATGAGACCATGCATATTTATTACGGCGATTTTAAAAATACGGCTGAGGAGCGCTTTTATCACCGTCTTCGCCGTACAAGTCATAAAAATTACATTTTCAGCGGGCTGCCACAGGGTCAGCAGGCGGTTAACATTACTTCGGTCAATGAGGAAGCAGTGAATGACCGCATTCGCAAAAAAATTGAAGCTTTGGACATCAGTAAACGCATCGCGATTATCAATACGCCTAGCCACGACGCGGAGGGCTATACGGTTATGGAAATTTACAGTGCTGAGGCCACCCGGGAGAATGCCATCCTGAAAATGAAAAAGGACCTTTCGGTGGACCAGATTATAGCTTTTGGCAGCACAAGTCTGAATGTGCCGACCTTTAAGCTCGCTAACCGCGCATACGCAGTCGAAAATGCGGCACGCGCTTTAAAAGAGGCGGCAACTCAGACCATCAGCAACAATGACAGCGATGCGGTTGTAAAAATGATGGAGAAAAAGTTTTACCGAAAAAAGGGTATTTAAAAGACGCCCCCAGTATAAGACAGAAAGGAATTTAGAATGGAACGAAGAGGCCTGTTAATGGCTACGAACATTCCGCTTGAGGGCTTCAGCATCATTATTTCTGTTTTGCTGATTATTTGTATTATTGCCAGTAAAGAGCACACAAAGCTTAACCGTTTATTTTTGTACATGCTGGCAGTCAATGCTTTTATTTTGGGATGCGACATTTTTATCTGGATCGGCGGAGGACATCTCCCGCTGGTAGGGGCAATGAAGGCGGCGAACTTTTTTGTATTTAGTCTCGGCTATCTTCTCGTTGCTTTATTTACGGCGTATATGGTTACCTATATCCATGAGAAGGGGAGTGCAATATCCTGTAAAATTGTTCCGGTGATTGCTGTTTTCTGCGCTGTAGCTATTTTGCTGGTAGTCATCTCAATGTTTAATAATATGCTTTTTTATTTCAGTGAAACGGGTTATTTTATGCGAAGCCCGCTGCATTGGATCACTCAGATATACCCCATCATTATTATTCTTTTAGACATGGCAATCATTCTGAAGCATAGCAGGAAGCTTGGCATAAAGGATACCTTTGCACTTTTATCCTATGGTATTTTACCGGCTCTGGCCATTGCAGCGCAGATTTTCAGAAACGGCCTTGCGCTGGCATATCCGGCAACGACCATTTCACTTTTAATTATTTATGTTAATATTCAGGTAGAGCAAAGTAAACGGCTTCGGGAAAAAGAGCTGGAGCTCACCCAAAATCGTATTACGATGATGCTGAGCCAGATTCAGCCTCATTTTTTGTATAATTCGCTTACCGCCATTGCCCAGCTGTGCAGAGAGGCTCCTGACAGGGCCGGGGAAGCAACCATTGCCTTTGCGAATTATCTGCGTGGCAACCTCGATTCCCTTACGCAGGAAAACCTGGTATTTTTTGAAAAAGAGCTGCATCATATAAAAACCTATCTTTCACTGGAAAAGATGCGGTTTGAGGAAAAAATACAAGTCATTTATTCGATCAATGCGACAGATTTTATGCTGCCCTCCTTAACGGTACAGCCGTTGGTTGAAAATGCGGTTAAGCATGGGATCTGCCAAAAAGAGAGGGGAGGCACGATCTGGATCGAAACAATAGAGACGCCTGAGAGCTATATCATCAAAGTGTCAGATGACGGGGTGGGCTTTGATCCCGTCACTCTTGCCATGGATGAGAGACAGCATATCGGTATCGAAAATGTACGCTTCCGCCTTGCCTACCAATGCGCTGGAACACTCAGTATTGAGAGCCATCCCGGAATGGGAACCACAGCGGAGGTGACAATTCCCAAAAACAAATAAAAAGGCAGTAAGCTCATGTATCAGCTTACTGCCTTTTTTCTCAGTTTAAAAGGTTAATTCAATATGATCCTTGTTGCAGTTTTTACATTGGATCATCATAGATTTTAGCGCGTTGTTTTCCACCGTCACCTCGTCAATGGAAAATTTGTGATCCGCAAGAACCTTTTTAAAATCGACCAGACTGTTTGGCTTCTCATCAATCTCTACTTTATTTCCGCAGACACTGCATTGAATAATAATTTTCATAAAAATCCTCCGTTAGTTTCAGGGTTTGATAAGCTTACATTTTTATATTTACCCTTTTAATCGAAAAAACAACAGATTTAAAGCTCTGACGCCAAAACAATTCGCTTGTTTTTTCCAGACATAAAATCGGAAAGTGCCCGGTAATTTCTAGAAAAAATGCTGCCTTTTTTCCAGATAAACGCAAAATCATGGGTAATATCAAATCCGTGTATTGGAATTTCCTTCAGCGTTCCGCCTGTTAATTCCCTTCCGGCAGCCACTTCGTATAAAAAGGTAATGCCGCAGTTTTTTTCGGCCATTTCCTTTAAGGCATTGACATTGTTAACCTCAATGACTTTTGAAAAGTCCGAAATGGCGTAATTGTTCAGCTTCAGATATTGTTCGAGTATGTTTCGGCTGCCGGAACCAGGCTCACGCACGAGCAACGGTTTTGAGAACAGGGCTTCGATGGGGCAGGGGTCAGGCAACGCTTCGGCTTTTGTGCTCTGTACGGCGATAAAGCGTTCCGTAGAGTAGACTGCATAATCGTAATTGTCTTTGGGAAAATAGCCTTCGATGAGTGCAAAATCGAGATCATTATTATCCAGCTGTTTGAGCAGGGACTGGGTATTATCCACCGAGACACGAATTTGTGCCTTGGGGTACTGCTCCAGACATCGTGAGAGAATACTGCTTACCACAAACTCACCGATAGTGAGGGTTGCTCCAAAATTTAAAGAACGGATATGGAGGTGGCTGTTTTTTAAACGTTCCCTCAAAATCAGGTCATCATGCTTCATGGCAGAAGCTGTGTGATGCAAAACAGTACCTTCAGGTGTGAGCGCCATCTTTTTGCCGTGAAATTCAAAAAGGCGCACACCATAATCCTCCTCAATAAAATGAATATGCTGTGAAACAGCAGGCTGTGTTATGTTAAGCGCTTCCGCTGCACGGGTATAATTCATATATTCGCAAACTGTTAAAAAAGTATTGATTCTAAAATCTAACATTTCGGCCTTCTTTCTTATACTTTCTCAAACAACTATAACATAATTTTATGATAGTATAAAGATAAATAATTTTTCATTATCATTAAAAGGTGATATCCTTTTAATATAGCCCAAAACATATTTTACGAAAGAGGAAAAAGACATATGAATTTTATCACGAAAAGCTGGAAAGGCATCCTGCTTTGCCTTGTTATTGCCATACCGGCATGGTTTGCCGGGCAGGCGTTTCCTGTTATTGGAGGTCCTGTCATTTCAATTCTGGCAGGAATGGTTATTACGCTTTTAATAAAAAATAAAGAGCCCGTACAGGATGGTATTACTTTTGTTTCAAAAAAAATTTTGCAGTATGCAGTTATTCTGCTTGGGTTTGGCTTAAATCTTTCTGTTGTGCTTGAAACAGGACGTCAGTCTCTGCCCATCATCATCGCTACAATTTCCACCTCTCTGATCCTTGCCTTTGTACTGCACAAGGCGTTGAAGATACCAGGAAACATATCGACGCTGGTAGGTGTAGGCTCATCAATCTGCGGAGGGTCTGCCATTGCGGCCACTGCACCGGTAATTGAGGCCAATGACGAAGAGGTTGCTCAGGCCATTTCGGTTATTTTTCTGTTTAATGTACTGGCAGCAGTTCTCTTTCCGGCCTTTGGCACCATGTTGGGCTTTTCAACCACTGATGGCGGAGCCTTTGGTGTGTTCGCCGGTACAGCCATTAATGATACCTCGTCCGTTACCGCCGCTGCTGCTACCTGGGACAGCATGTATCAGCTGGGGACAGCTACCTTGGATAAGGCTGTTACGGTCAAGCTGACAAGAACCCTGGCTATTATCCCCATTACACTGGTACTGGCATTCTGGAGAACACGGAAGGAGGAGGAAGCCGAGGGCAGCAAGGTAAGCTTTAAACAAGTCTTTCCGTTTTTTATTCTGTTCTTCATACTGGCCTCGGTCATTACAACAGTAATGACCTCCTTCTTCGGTATTCCCATAGAATTTTTCACCCCGCTCAAGGAGCTGAGTAAGTTTTTTATTGTTCTTGCCATGGCCGCCATCGGCTTAAACACAAATATCGTCAAACTGGTAAAAACCGGTGCAAAACCAATTTTTCTGGGACTTTGCTGCTGGATCGGTATTACCTTTGTCAGCCTGGCGATGCAGCATTTTCTGGGAATATGGTAAAAAGTTAAATTTCTTTGAATCAAGGAGGTTTTCAAAGTGAGTTATACATTGAGTTTTTCTGAGACAAACCGTATTTTTGACACGCTGAACAAAGAGTATGAAATCTGGGCGCCTAAGCGTTTTATCGGAAAAGGACGATATTCGGATACCGATATTATCCGTTACGATAAGGTAAGCTGCGTCGAGGAAATTGAATTCAACGAAAAATCCGATTTTTCTGCCAAGGAGGTATTAACGCCTATTTCAGAATCGTTGTTCTACTTTACAGAGGATGCGTTCATGGAAAGTCGGGGAAGTTCAAAAAAGCTGCTGATTTTTATGCGTCCCTGCGATGTTCATGCGAAGTATCATCAGGAAAAAATTTATCTTCAAAATGGCGGATTTGAGGACAGCTACTATAAGCGTATGAATGAGAACGTGAAAATTGTTCTGATGGAATGTGCAAAAGGATGGGATACCTGTTTCTGTGTGAGCATGGGGACTAACAAAACAGAGGATTATTCTGCTGCTGTGCGTGCAGAAGAGAATACCCTGAGCCTCGAAATCAAAGATGAGGAGCTGACCCCTTATTTTGAGAGCTGCACGCTCTGTGATTTTAAACCTGAATTTATCCAAGAAAATGAGCTGATGCTTGAAGTACCAGAGATTAATGACCGGGAGGTTTTGTCAAAGCTGAAGGTACATCCCATGTGGAAGGAATTTGACAAGCGCTGCGTTTCCTGCGGCGCATGTACGATAGCCTGCAGTACTTGCACTTGTTTTACAACAACCGATGTTATCTACAATGAAAATACGAATGTCGGAGAAAGGAAGCGTACCGCTGCCTCCTGTCAGATCAGTGGCTTTACCGATATGGCTGGGGGCATGTCCTTCAGGCCAACCGCCGGTGACCGCATGCGCTATAAGGTGCTGCACAAATTTCACGATTATAAGGCACGGTTTAAGGACTACCATATGTGTGTAGGCTGCGGGCGCTGTATCAGCCGCTGTCCAGAATTTATTTCCATCACAGCTACAGTTAACAAGATGTCCCAGGCTATTGATGAGATACAAATTGAAGCAAAAGCACAGGAGGTACGTTAAAATGGTAAATATTATGCAGCCGCAGGCCTGTAAAATCATAAATATCAAACAGGAAAGCCAACATGAGTATACCTTTAGGGTAGAAACCGATATTCTGCCCAGGCATGGGCAGTTTTTTCAGCTCTCGCTTCCCAAAATCGGTGAAGCTCCCATTTCCGTGAGTTCTTTTGGTGATGGCTGGCTGGACTTCACGATACGCTCTGTGGGAAAGGTTACCGATGAAATCTTTGAAAAACAGCCAGGTGATGAGCTGTTCCTCCGCGGCGCTTATGGCAATGGCTGGCCGGTTGAACAGTTTAAAGGAAAGCATATGGTCGTTATTACAGGTGGAACTGGTCTGGCACCGGTCCGCAGCATGCTTCATTTTTTTATGGAAAATCCAGATTATGTTGAGAGCGTGAACTTGATCTGCGGGTTTAAAAATGAAGCGGGAATTGTTTTTCGCCAGGAATTGGAAAGCTGGCGTCAATCCTTTTCGACCCTTTATACCCTCGATAACGAAAAAATAGATGGCTGGCATAAGGGTTTTGTGACAGAGTTTGTCTCGCAGGTGCCTTTTTCTGAATTTAACGGCAATTATGCGGTGGTGCTTGTAGGGCCGCCGCCAATGATGAAATTTACAGGCATTGAGTGTGTCAAAAACAGTGTGCCGGATGAGAAAATCTGGCTTTCCTTCGAACGCCGTATGTCCTGCGCAGTAGGAAAATGTGGGCACTGCCGGATTGACGAGGTCTATGTTTGTCTGGATGGCCCGGTATTCAATTATTCGCAGGCCAAGTACCTGGTGGATTAGTGAAAGGAGAGGCAAAGATGAACCATGATATTGATGTGAAAAAAGTACGGACAAACTGTTTCAGGCAATCTAAGGTACCCGGCGAATTTATGCTGCAGATGCGCGTGCCCGGTGCGGTTATCGAGGCGAAGCATCTTAAGGCAGTGGCAGAAATCTGCGAGCGCTGGGGAAATGGCTCCTTTCATATGGGAACCCGCCAGACCCTGGATATCCCGGGTGTCAAATATGACAATATTCCAGAGGTCAATCGCTATATCCAGGCTTATATTGAAGAGGTTGATATAAAAATCTGTGATTGCGAAATGGAATCGGATAATTATGGTTACCCCACCATTGGGGCGCGTAATGTTATGGCGTGTATTGGAAACACGCACTGTATAAAAGGAAACGCCAATACCTATGAGCTTGCAAAGAAAATTGAAAAGCTGATCTTTCCATCCCATTATCATATAAAGGTCGCTGTTGCGGGATGCCCCAACGACTGCGTAAAAGCTAATTTTAATGATTTTGGCATTATGGGTGTTAATAAGCAGATCTATGACTATGACCGGTGTATAGGCTGTGGCTCCTGCGTAGATGCCTGTCAGAGCCACGCTACCGGTGTGCTTACGCTCAATAAAGACGGGAAGATAGATAAAGACGCCTGCTGCTGCGTCGGATGTGGAGAGTGCACACTGATCTGTCCTACTAGCGCTTGGACAAGAGATCCTCAAAAATTATACCGTGTTACCCTGGGTGGCCGTACCGGCAAGCAGAGTCCCCGCTCAGGAAAGCTTTTTATGAACTGGGTAACCGAGGATGTCGTCTTGGGAATGTTTGCCAACTGGCAGAAGTTTTCGGCCTGGGCGCTGGATTATAAACCAGAGTATCTTCATGGCGGGCATCTTATTGACCGTGTGGGCTATAAAGAATTTATCAAGCATATTTTTGAAGGCGTCACCTTTAATCCTGAGGCAAAGGTTGCGGATGACATTTACTGGGCAGAAAACGAGCAGCGAAGCAATATACACGTAATGCCATTGTCCCAGCACAAGCACGCTGGTCCGCAGGAATCCAGATAAAAAATACGAAGATAAGAGGCACGGGTGTTTGTTCCGGGCCCTTTTCTATGTTAAGATAGGGGTAATTGATAAACAGGAGGTAGAGGCATGAAGGTCATATCATTAAGGGAAGAGCCCATCTATACACAGGCCGCCATTGATTTTTTTCAAAATCGGTGGGGAACAGATGCTAACAAAATGATATATGAGGATTGTATTGTCCATGGGCTTACAACAGAATCACCACTGCCACGTTGGTATCTTCTGCTGGACGGCGATACGATTATCGGCGGAGCCGGTTTGATTACCAACGATTTTGTAAGCCGAATGGATCTATGGCCCTGGGTGTGCGCTCTTTATATTGAAGCATCCTACAGAGGGAATGCTTACGCCGCCCGTCTGCTCGAACGCGCGCGTGAAGATGCTGGAAAGGCCGGTTATTCTTATGTTTATATCTGTACTGATCATGTTGGTTTTTACGAACGCTATGGCTACGAATACATCGGAACCGGCTACCATCCCTGGGGAGGTTCTTCCAGAATATACAGGGTTGACACCGAAACAGCTGAGAATTTAAACGGTGCTGGAATATGAGCCGGCCTGAGAAAAAGCCTAAGGAGAAAATTTAATGAAAAAAAACGAACGGGTATATCCGCAGTTTTCTCTGTGCGGTCTTAACTGCGGGCTGTGCCCGATGTACCACGTAGAGGGAGCCGGCTGCCCAGGCTGCGGCGGCAAAGGTCATCACTCCTGTGCGGTAAAAAGATGCAGCCAGGAGCATGATCATATTGAATTTTGCTTTCAATGCAGCAGCTATCCCTGCGAGCGATATGAGACATTGAATCCTTATGACAGCTTTATTACCTATCGTCATGTCTTAAAGGACTTTCAAAGGGCTGAGCAGGAAGGCCTGGAAAGCTACAAGACAATGCTGAACGAAAAAATCGAAATTTTGAGCTGCCTTTTAACGCATTATAACGACGGCAGACGGAAAACCTTTTTCTGTCCTGCTGTGAATCTTTTAGAGCTTGAGGACATAAAGCTTGTGCTGACGCAAATAAAAGATGAAATTAATCCAGAGGGAGCGCTCAAGGAAAAAGCCCGGCAGGCAGTACAGCTCTTTCAGACCATGGCAGAAAACAGAGGCATATCAATAAAACTGAATAAACAGAAAGTGGAAAAAACCAAATAGATTTGCAGTCAAAGGAAAACAAAGGCGCCTTTTCCACGCCCTTTATTATAAAACAGGCCAAAGATCGAAAATACAGCTGCAATGAGAGCATTATACCACAAATAAGAGAAATACGATCTTTATTTAACCTGATCGATAAGATAAAATAGCGGCAGTCAAAAATCTTGACAAAGTCGTGCAAGTCGGCAATAATGAATTTATTCACTGATATTACCGGAGGCTTATTATGTCACAACGTCGAAACCATACGCATAATCATAGAGGAAACGCGCCAAACAGCCCGACACGGCCACGTATATCCAAAAAACCAATGGAGCGGCGGCAGGAAATTATCCGAACGGCCTTTTTGCTGTTCTCTAAAAAAGGTTTTGAGAACACAACCATTCAGGATATCGCTGCGCAGATGAATGTGTCTGTAGGATTATGCTACCGTTATTTTAAATCCAAAACAGAGATTTTTGAGGCCGCCTGCGAGCTTTATGCCAGCGAATCCCTCCAGCAGACCCAGATACCAATGGAACCCGGTATGTCTGCGGTTGATAAACTCAATTACTTTATCAAGGATCTTTTTGATTATACGCTGAGGCATAAAGAATTTGAGGCTAATTATCACGAAACGACTGAGATAAGAACCAGCCGAATTGACAAGGTTGCAGCCAAAATGGTCGAAAATCTGATTCCGGTTATGGAACAGGGAATTCAGGAGGGTGAGTTTCACTGTGAGAACCTAGAGACCACTACAAGATTTATTGTTTTTGGCATGCTGCATACCTTTCATGAAGAGATTCCGGCTGAAAATATTGAAGATTATATTCATCACTTCGTTATTTTTATTCGAAAAATGCTGGTCGATCTTTTGAAAATAGATGATCCTGAACGCCTCTTAGCTTGGAATAAAAGAGAATAAAAAATCTTGAGGAACCACTTGGTAAAAACTGAGTGGTTTTTTGTTTTTTTGACGAGTGAATGCATTCATTTTTTTCTTGACAATAAAAAGAAGCTGGGTTATTCTATAAGTGAATGAATTCACTCAAATATAGTAATGAGGAGAGAATGTCCATGACAAATTATTCAGCGGGCGAGAATTATCTTAAGGCAATTCTGGTTCTTCATCAAAGGCTCGACAAGGTAAGAAAAACGGATATTGCAGATTTTCTTGGCTTTACAAAAGCCAGCGTCAGCTATATGGTTAAGCTTTTAGAAGCGAATAAACTGGTGAGAGTGGAAAACAACAATGTCTGTTTAACGGAAATGGGGCTTAAAGAAGCTTTGAATATTTACGAAAGGTATTTACGTATTCGCGACTTCCTGGTTTATTTTCTTGGCATATCGGCCAAGACAGCTGAGCGGGATGCCTGCCGTTTGGAGCATGTTCTAAGCCTGGAAACTTTTGAAGCGCTCAAGGAAAAAGAGGTGAGTGTATAAAAAAAGAGACCTTTACAGGTCCCGGCAACAGGTATAAAGTTCTGCAATAACAGCGTGTGCAGCGAAATGACGGGTTTCACCGCAATGTGATGTCTGTTTTATTATCTAAAAGATGCTTCATAACACCGGTCTTCTGAACAGCCGTCACTAAAACAGCGCCCAAGACCACGCCGCCGATACAGCTGATAAAGAAGGGGACGACATAAGCGAATAAAGCCGCCTCTTTTCCCATGACCATTGTCGCAACCGGGTACGCTGCGAGGGCGCCAAGGATACTGGTTCCAAAAAGCTCACCCAGATAAGTTAGTGTCAGCTTTTTAGTGTAACGAAAAACCAGTCCGCAAATCAAAGCACCACACATGCTGCCGGGAAATGCCAGCAGACTGCCGGTTCCAAGCATCACTCGTATAAGACTCGTAATAAAAGCCATTGAAACACCATAAAAGGGACCAAGGAACACCGCGGAGAGAATATTAACCATATGCTGAACAGGAAAACACCGTGCCGCTCCAAGAGGAATACTAAAGGGAGAGCAGACGACACCTACTGCGATAAGAATCCCTGCCATTGTCAATTTCCGCACATGATTTTTTTCCATGTTAGAAGCCTCCAGATAAACAAAAATGGGATAGGCCCACGCGGCGGCATACCCCCAAAATGCGATACTGTCCCTGCGTTGGCATTATCCAAATCAGGTTGTGGGTCGAAGCGACATAGCCTCCTCTCAGCCCGCTGCAGCAAGCTCCCCATGTTTGATTCCGTTTTATTATAGCTGTTTTTGAGAAAGGATTCAACCCTGACTGCTTTTTTCTGTGTTGTTCTTGGTTGTATCAAAAGTTTTTTGAAGCGTTTCGCCAGCTTCATGAATTTCATCTTTTACGTGCTGCCATTGCTTTGGAGAGATTCCCTTTACACTCAAGTACATGCTTAGATGAACAGCCACTGCCAAAAAGTGCCGGTTTTTATTCATTATTTTTTCAAAGACCTTTGCTGGAACAAGCTTCTGCTGCCCTGATAAACTTTCCAGCTGTCCGCCGACCAGGTGGAGGTTCAGAAGGTTCTCATAAAGCAAAGGACCGGCTTCCTGCTTTTCTGCAAGATTCCACAGATTATAGAGAATAAACAAATCCGATTTAAAAAGGCTGGTGAGCTCATATCGAAAGACGTCCTGTTTGCGTGTTCTGAAGATAAAGATTCCTCCAAGTACTGCGATGGAGACACCTCCAATAACACAGAAAACCCGGAATAATACCAGGTCCATGACGCCCAGTTGTGGCAAAAACATAACGGAGGTCATTTGTGTACTGATCATGGTACTGACAATCGAGCTTTTTATGGTCAGCATAAAAACCAGACCAATAGCGACGGTAAGCGGCAGGCGGATGGACGCTGGGATATACTGTGTAACAAGAACAAAGAAAATCATTCCCAGAATGGTGCCTGTAACCTTAAAGGCTGCTTTTCTCAGTGTGTCGCGGATATAGATACTGGCAGATAAATACCCCATAAGCGGTATCCAGTAGCCATGCCACTCATTGAGCGGAATATTGAACCAATACGGAATATAGTGTGCGACAGCAGTACAGGCAGTGACAATCACAGCGGTCTGCAGTGCGAAACGCATCTGAAAAAAATCGAGACTGAACCGGCGGCGCAGGCTGAAGGACTTGTAACGAAGCCCCTCTTTAATGGAAGTGTTAAGATCTGTGCGGTGACTGTCATCCAGCAGACGGTCCCGAAGTGTCTCAAGAATCAACAGAAGCTCCCGATTCAGGCGATTTTCGGTTAGGGATGGCCTTTTTAGAAATGCCTGCAGATCAGCTGCTAATAATTGGGGATCTTCTGCTTTTTCCATTCGATCCCCCAAAACAGAGAATTGAGCCTGATCACTGGTGGGAAGCTCTTGTGAAGCTGCGCCGATAGCCTGGAGTACTTGTCCCAGTTGTTCGAGGCAGAGCATTAAACCATAAGTATATTTCTGTCTGCCGTTCATCAACCCCATTTGTCTGAAAACAGCGGGATAAATATTGCTGCTCAGCTTCTGGGAAAGGGCGTCCAGCTTTTTATCGATTGCTTCATCTTCCTTTTTGATTTTTTGGCCCAATAATTTAAATCCAGTTCCTGCGCAGGCGAGCGCTTCCTGTATAAGAGGATCAACGGCTGGTGTTTTTTGCCGTTTTTGCAGCAGAAGCGTTATTCCGGTACAGACAGCCAGGCAGTAAAGAAGGGCCAGAATACGAATCGGAAGTGCTGCCAGTGTTCCCGGGCTGATCTGCATAAGGATAAAGGCCATGCCGGGAATATAGTAATTTGTTTTTAGAAACTCATTGGCATCGGCATAGATCAGGAAAAAAATCAGTATAAAACCAAAAATAATCAATGTGGCAAAATGCATAGAAACCAGAGTTCCTAAAATGGCGTAACCAACCAGCCACAGGGCGTCAAGCAGCATATTAACAATGGACAGGCAGTTTTTAACCATTGTCTGGGTGTATAAAAGAAAAACAAGAGCGATAACCGCGTTGCTCCGGCCGAAGAGCAGAATAACAGACCCCATAAGTAACAAACCGAAAACGATGGCGGGTAAGGCTTTCGGCAATGCTTTAAAGAAATTTTTGATGGCTTTTATAATTGAGATCACTCCTTAAGGTTTTTCTTTTAAAATACCCTTTTGAGAAAAAATAAAGCAATAAAAAACGATTCTGACCATTTTCAGAATCGTTTTTATTGCTTTTAGAAGAAATTCATAATTAAGCCCATAATCATACCCAACAGACCGCCGAGCCATATAATGGCGTTTAGTTCTTTTTTCATGATGCTCAGAATGATTTTTTCCATCTCCAGAACATCGAAGCCATTGATCTGATCTTCTACCAGCTGGGGAATATCCAGAGCGGCGAGCGCCTTGGACAGGTTATTTTCAACCATATTATGATAGGCTTTAAGCAGACTTTCCTTTACTTTTGGCACACTTGAGCCAAAGCGTTCATAGAGCTCAGCCAGACTGTAATCCAGTATTTCATGGCTTTCGCGGTTTACCAGATTACCGATTATTTCCTCGCCGCGTTCAAAGACCATATTGTTGATTGTCTCCTTGAGCTTTTCACGGATACCAATCATGGTATTGTCACTGACCATAAAAGAAAAAGCTGAAAAAAGCGAATTGTTTTTGATTTCTTCCATGGCCGCATCAGCGATTATATCGCCGACATCCATCTGGCATACCTTACGGTAAAGCAGGGCAGTTGCTTTTTCAGTGGTGGTATTTGCCAGCGCTTCGGTTTTTTCTTCGTCAGTATAATGAATGATAACTTCGCGAATGGTCATGGGGCTGTCTTTGTAGGTTTCAATTTTGTTATCAATATAACCGCTGATTTTAGCGTCCATTTCCGGTGACAAAAGGCCGCGGCTCAGAACCTCTTCATTTACAAGTGTAGAGCCGATGACAGCACCTACGGATTTTGCTATTCGCGGTTTTTCCTTTGGAATAATCCCGGGTGTGAAGGGAAGGGTCCAGCCCCAAAATTTGACTGGCTTCAGTGGCCGGAACAGCATGCGTATGGCAATGCCATTGGTGATAAGACCAATAACGGCGCCGACCAATGGGCCGATTAAAAAGTGTAGATCCAATATGATCACTCCTTTATAGTAATGATTGGTTATTATAGTATTATAACGATCACGCTTATAAATGTCCATCCTCAAGTTTAACTTAAAACCATTTAAATTTACATAAATATTTTCAAAAAGGTGTTGAATCTTTTGGTGTTTAGGGGTATACTGTGTATAAATTAAACATTTAAAGATGATGACTGGGAAGAGTAAGTTAAACGAAGGTAACAGAGAGCAGGCATGATGGTGGAATTGCCGCAGCCAATCCTTAACTGAAGACCCCCCCACGAGTTGGCTGTCAAATGCAGTACCGGAAGACTGTCCGTTATCAGTATCAGAGTGGGTATACCGTGTATACCAATTTGGGTGGAACCGCGTAATGAACGTCCCATTGTCAACGACAATGGGACGTTTTTAATATTCTGTTCCGTTCAGAAGAAAATAATCGATTTAATCGAAATTAACTTATCAATTTTATGGAGGTAATCTTATGAACATAACTTTAAAAGACGGTTCTGTTAAGCAGTATGAACCTGGAATCACTGTTTATGATGTGGCGAAGGATATCAGCGAGGGACTGGCGCGCAATACAATGGCCGGCGAGTTAAACGGCGAGCTGGTAGACATCCGCAGGCCCATTACTGAAGACAGTAATTTAAACTTATTAACCTTTGATTCTGAAGGCGGCAAGCATGCTTTCTGGCATTCTGCATCTCACCTTATGGCTCAGGCCATCAAACGTATCTGGCCTGAAGCGCAGCTAACCATCGGTCCGGCCATCGATAATGGCTTTTACTACGACATTGATTTAGACCACACCTTAACACCGGAAGACCTTGAAAAGATCGAAAAGGAAATGAAGAAAATTGTTAAGGAAGCGCCTGAAATTGAATACTATACAAAATCCAGAGAGGATGCGCTGAAATGGGCAGAGTCAGAGGGTGAGACCTATAAGACCGAGCTGATCAACAATCTGCCGGAGGACGCGGTCATTTCCTTCTATGGCCAGGGTGAATGGGCTGACCTGTGTGCAGGCCCTCATATCCGCAACGCATCACAGATTAAGGCGTTTAAGCTCTTGAGCCTTGCCGGTGCCTACTGGCATGGTGACGCCAATAACAAAATGCTCCAACGTGTCTACGGGATTGCTTTTCCTAAAAAATCCGAGCTTGACGAATATTTACAGCGCTTGGAGGAAGCTAAAAAACGTGATCACCGTAAGCTGGGCAAAGAATTAGACCTTTTCTCAATGCATGAAGAGGGACCAGGATTCCCGTTTTTCCATCCTAAGGGAATGGTTCTGCGAAATGAGCTTGAAACTTTCTGGCGCACCGAACATGCGAAAAAAGGCTATAAGGAAATCAAGACACCGATTATGCTGAATGCTGATCTGTGGAGACGCTCAGGCCACTGGGATAACTATAAAGAAAATATGTATTTTACTGAAATTGACGGACAGGAGTTTGCGGTCAAGCCAATGAACTGCCCGGGCGGCATGCTTGTTTATAAAACAAGACAGCACAGCTACCGTGAGCTGCCTCTGCGTATGGGAGAGCTGGGCCAGGTACACCGCCACGAGCTCCACGGAGCACTTCATGGACTCATGCGTGTCCGTACCTTTACTCAGGATGACGCGCATATCTTCCTGACCATGGACCAGGTAAAGGATGAGGTGATCGGGATCATTGATCTGGCCAATGAGATCTATGATATTTTTGGCTTTAAGTATAAGGTTGAACTCTCTACCAAGCCGGAAAAGGCCATTGGCAAAGATGAAGACTGGGAAGTCGCAACCGCGGCGCTGCGTGAAGCGCTGGAAGCAAAAGGGATGGATTATCAGCTGAATCCTGGCGATGGAGCGTTCTACGGTCCTAAAATTGACTTCCATCTGGAAGACAGCATTGGCCGTACATGGCAGTGTGGCACGATTCAGCTGGATATGCAGATGCCGGAACGTTTTGATTTAACCTATGTCGGCAGCGACGGTGAAAAGCATCGCCCGGTTATCCTGCACCGTACTATTTTCGGGAGTATTGAACGTTTCCTCGGCATCTTAATTGAACACTTTGCCGGAAAATTTCCGCTTTGGCTGGCTCCGGTACAGGTACAGCTTATCCCGGTGTCAGATGCACACGACGCATTTACCAAAGAAATTGCCGCTAAGCTTGAAGATGCAGGTATCCGAGTAGAGATTGACTTCAGGGATGAAAAGATCGGCTACCGTATTCGTGAAGCGCAAATGCAGAAGATCCCGTATATGCTGGTTATCGGCGATAAAGAGGTCGAATCTGGACGCCTGAGTATCCGCAATCGCGATACTGGCGAGCAGGAAACTCTGAAAATTGACGAATTTAAATATCGCCTGGCTCAGAACATTGCGAATAAATCTTTGGTTTTAGATTAATTTTAAAAAGTGCTTGACAATTATTTATGGTTGCTATATACTGGTTAAGCAAACAAAGCAGAGGTGTCCACTTCTCACCTGGTCTTTTTAACAAGGCGGGTTCATAGCAATTTAAGTAATTGATTGTTTAATGCAGGTGGACTATGTCTACCTGCATTTTTGTTTTAATAAATACCCATAAATGGAGGTGTATTACTATAGCAAGAGAAGTTCAACACGAAATTAACGAGGAAATCCGTGATCGTGAAGTCCGCGTAATTGATGCAAACGGAGAAATGCTGGGTGTGATGCCAACAAAAGAGGCACAGAAACTGGCAGATGAAAAAAGTCTGGATCTCGTTAAGGTTTCTCCTAACGCGAAGCCGCCGGTCTGTAAAATTTTGGACTACGGTAAATTCCGTTATGAAGAAATGCGACGTGTTAAAGAAGCAAAGAAAAACCAGAAAGCGGTTGTTATCAAAGAAATTCGTATGTCTGTACGGGTTGAGGAACACGACATCATGGTTAAAGTCAAAAACTGCGTTAAGTTCTTAGAACAGGGCAATCGTGTCAAAGTATCCATCCGTTTCAGAGGCCGTGAAATGGCTTATACGGATCAGGGTAGGGGTGTTTTACTTGACTTCGCTGAACGTGTAACTGATTATGGTACGGTTGACAAGCCACCAAAAATGGAAGGCCGCAGCATGGTTATGTTCTTATCCCCCAAAAAGGATAAGTAAGCTAAGCCTATAATGGTATAACTTGTTATACTTCATTATATAAATAAAATAAAAAATAAGTTGACGAAGATAGGGAGGAGGAATCGACTATGCCAAAAATGAAATCCCATCGTGGTGCTGCAAAGCGCTTCAAAGTGAAAAAATCAGGTGTGATCAAACGCGCTAAGGCTTATAAAAGCCACATCTTAAATAAGAAAAGCCAGAAGAGAAAGAGAAATCTTAGAAAAGCTGGTTACTTAGTACCAAGCGACGCAAAAGTTGTTAAAAAAATGTTAATGAAATAATAGTGAGCAAGGAGGAAAATTTTAATGGCTAGAATTAAAAAGGGCGTTAACGCCAAAAAGAAGCATAAAAAAGTATTAAAACTTGCAAAAGGCTATTATGGTGCTAAAAGCAAGTTATACAGACCAGCGAACGAAGCAGTCATGCGTGCACTGCGTTCTTCTTACAGAGGTCGTAAAGAAAAGAAAAGAAATTTCAGAAGATTATGGATTACCCGTATCAATGCCGGTACCCGTATATATGGTTTAAGCTACAGCAAATTCATGTTTGGCCTGAAACAGGCTGGCGTTGAAATGGACCGTAAGATCTTAGCTGATTTAGCAATGAATGATATTAATGCATTCGCAAAATTAGTTGATGTTGCCAAAGAACATCAGGCTTAAGCTTTAAGAACCAAGACAAAAAACTTCTCAGTCCTTGGGAAGTTTTTTTTATGTGATATTTTCACCATGTTGGGTAATAGTCTCCTTTAGAAAAGGATTCATTGCAGCAAACGATCTTGCTTTTTTTTGACAGAATGGTACAATAGGTGAAAGCAAATAAAATATTTACTTGGAGCAGACAAATGATAAACATTGTTAAAAAAGGCAGCCGTATGGCAACCTTTATGCGGCACCGCTCCCCGGCCGAAATTCTGATGTTCGGCTTTGCGGCGGTAATTTTACTGGGGGCAGTGATTTTAAATCTGCCGGTCTCCAGTGCTTCCGGCCAGAGTCCGGGATTTTTGAATTGTTTATTTACGGCGACCTCCAGCGTATGTGTCACCGGACTGGTGGTTGTGGACACCGGAACCTACTGGTCGTTGTTTGGTCAGATTGTCATTATTCTCTTAATTCAAATCGGCGGTCTTGGCTTCATGTCTCTGATGACCATTTTTTTTGTGTTGGCAGGTAAACGCATCACGATTAAAAATCGTCTGCTCATTCAATCCTCTGTCAACTCCGACAGGGTACAGGGGGTTGTGAAATTCACAAAATATATTGTTGTTTCCTGTTTAGTGATCGAAGGTATCGGAGCACTGCTGCTATCTTTTGTATTTGTTCCGGATTATGGGCTGGGAAAGGGGATTTATTTCGGCATCTGGCATTCTATCTCCTCTTTTTGCAACGGCGGTTTTGATCTGATCGGCGGCTTTCAGAGCTTTACGGGATATGCCAATAATTTCCTGTTGAACTTTACTGTTTGCGCGCTTATTGTTGTCGGTGGACTTGGCTTTGCTGTTACCAGTGAAATTGTCAGCTACCGGACAACCAGACGGCTGAGCATGCATTCTAAAATTGTTTTAAGCATCACTGCGATTTTAGTGCTGGGTGGTGCAATATTGTTTTATATCTTTGAGCATGCCAATCCTGAAACAATGGGTGGACTGCCATGGTATGGCAAGATTTACGCAGCTTTCTACCAGTCTGTTACACCGCGTACTGCCGGCTCTAACACCATAAGTCAGACAGGGCTTAACCCAGTTTCCAAGGTGCTGACCATTGTGCTGATGTTTATCGGCGGATCGCCCGGATCAACAGCCGGCGGAGTTAAAACCACGGCCGTGGCCATGATGGCGATCACGCTGTTTACCGAGCTTATGGGTCGCAAGGATGTCACCTGCTTTAAACGGCGCATCCCTGAGATTACCATTAAACGGGCCGCCTGTGTACTGACCATCGGTATTTCGATTATCATCGCTATCATTATGGTTTTAATGGTCTGTGAACCCGGGGCGGACCCCATGGCAGTTACCTTTGAGGTGTTTTCGGCTTATTCCACAGTTGGGCTTACCTGCGATTTAACACCGCAGCTCCATGCCTTCAGCAAAGTGGCGCTGATTATTACAATGTTTATTGGTCGTGTCGGTCCGTTGACGATCGCATATGTTATTACCAGAAAAGAAAGAAAAGAACTTGAGAATAAAGGCCAGTTCAAGCTGCCTGAGGGCAATGTCTTGATCGGTTAAAAGGAGCATAAATTGAAGGAAAAACAATTTGCTATTCTGGGGCTTGGCCGTTTTGGCGAAGCGCTTGCCATTACTTTAAGTGAGTTGGGATCAAATGTGATCGTTGTTGATAAAAATGAGGAGAAGGTACAGAATATTGCCAACTATGTCACCTACGCAGTTCAGGCCGACGTCTCAGATATTAATGCTCTGAAGTCCATCGGGTTAAAAAATGTCGATGCCGTTATTATTTCCATTACCTCGGATATTAACAGCAGCATTATGGGCGTTGTCAACGCGCAGGAGCTCGGGATTCAGGAGATTTACGGAAAGGCGAATAACGCACAGCATGAAAAGGTTCTGCTCAAGCTGGGGGTTAAAAAGGTCTTTTCTCCAGAGCGGGATATGGGCGAGCGTGTTGGACACAGTCTTTATTCCGGCGATTTTATCGACGCCCTGGAGCTGGATACAGATCATTCGATTGTTGAGGTTGACGCTTTGCATAAATGGGAAAATCAGGCGTTGGAGTCTTTAGATATGCGTACGAAATATGGACTCAACGTCATTGCCATCCGCTCTCAGGATCATTTGAACGTATCTCCGGTGGCGACAGACATTATCCGGTCCGGTGACAAGCTGGTCGTTATTGGTGACAACGCTGATATAAACGATGTAACCCGTCTCTATCAGGCTGGAAATTAAAATGATGACAGAAGAATTGATCACCTCCCGTCAAAATGCTGCGGTTAAAAGTGTTATCAGGCTGAAACAGAAAAAAAACAGAGACCGAGAAGGGCTGTTTATTCTGGAGGGCACCAAGCTATTTATAGAAGCGGAAGCCTGGAAGGTGGATATCACTTCAGTTTATGTAACGCCGCAGTGGCTTGAAGGGTTAAGGGAGACGGCAAAAGCAGCGTTAAAACGCCTGGAAGACGCTGGTATTCCTGTAACCATGGTTGATTTCGGCGTTTTTGAAGCGATGTCCGCTTTAAAAATGCCGGAGGGTGTTTTATGTACAGCCCGAAAATTTGACGTCTCAGAAAAAAAATTTGAAGATAAATGCAAAAAAAGCGGGAAAAATTATCCAACTTATGTTATATTAGATGATGTGCAGGATCCAGGCAATGTTGGAACCATTATACGAACAGCGGATGCCGCTGGTTTTGACGGGATTGTCTGTTCACTAAAAACGGCAGATATTTACAATGAAAAAGTACTGCGGGGAGCCATGGGTTCAGTGTTTCATTTACCGGTTCTTCAAAGCTGTGATCTGGAAGAGACTGTGCTCTCTCTTAAAGAGCAGGGCGTCCGCATGGTTGGTACTTCGCTTCAGGGAAATACGAATCTGGAAGCTTCTCTGGCCGCACAGACGTCAGTTGGTATTGTGCTTGGCAATGAGTCAAAGGGAATGTCCAGGACTCTGGAAAATCTGTGTGATGTTTTATACAAGCTGCCCATGTACGGACACGCTGAATCCTTAAATGTTTCGGTGGCCGCCGGTATTTTAATGTATGATATTGCACGGGCGATTCACAAATAAAAAAATAAGATAAAGACGATGATGGAGAAAGTAGGCGGCACGCCGCTCACTTACAGAGAGAAAACCCCAGCGGCTGAGAGGGTTTTGGTGAACAGTGCTACTGAAGTTCCCTCCTGAGTTTTGACTGCCAAGGCATGGAAGTGCTTGTAGTGGTCAGCGTTAACGTGACGTTATACGTGAGGGGCCGGGCCAAACGGGCGGCGGCAACAAAGGTGGTACCGCGGAGTTTATTCGTCCTTTATGCAATTTTGCATGAAGGGCTTTTTTATTTTATAGCCGCGATCCGATAAAAATGTTATTACGAAGAAGGAGATAAAAATGCAAGAGGAATTAAACCGCATCAGAGAAAATTGTTTGGAAGATCTGAAAACTGTCAGCGATATGAAATCACTCGATGACATCCGTGTAAAATACCTTGGTAAAAAGGGTGTTTTAACCGCGGCCTTAAAGGGAATGGGTAAGCTTTCCAAAGAAGAACGCCCTGTTATTGGCAAGCTGGCCAACGAGGTTCGTGAAGAGATTGAAACCGGGCTGGCTGGAAAAAAGGAAGCGCTGGAAACAGCCGAAATGATGGCTGCCATTGAAAAAGAAAAGCTGGATGTCTCACTGCCCGGCAAAAAACCATCAGAGGGCAATTTGCACCCTCTAAGTATTATTATCAATGATCTGGAAGAAATCTTTATGGGAATGGGTTTTTCCATTGCCGAAGGACCTGAAATTGAGTGGTCCAAATACAATTTTGATTATCTTAACATGCCCCAGGAGCATTCTGCCCGGGATTTGCAGGAAACCTTTTATTACGATGATGATGCGGTCGTTTTAAGAACTCAGACGTCACCGGTTCAGGTTCGTGTTATGATGGATGAAAAGCCGCCGCTGCGGGTAATCTCGCCGGGCCGCGTTTACCGCGCTGACGAAATCGACGCGACGCATTCACCGGTATTTCATCAGATGGAAGGGCTTGTCATTGACAGAGGGATTACAATGGCTGACTTAAAAGGAACCCTGGATATGTTTGCCAAAAAGCTTTTTGGTGAAAATGTCCAGACGAAATTCCGTCCGCATCAATTCTATTTCACGGAGCCAAGCGCAGAAATGGATGTTACCTGCTTTAAATGCGGGGGCACCGGCTGTAAGGTGTGCGGCAACAGCGGATGGATTGAGCTTCTGGGCTGTGGCATGGTACACCCGAATGTGCTGCGCCACTGCGGCATTGATCCTGATGTTTACAGCGGCTTTGCTTTTGGTATGGGCCTTGAGCGGGTAGCCATGACCAAATACGGCATCAACGACTTACGTCTGCTTTTCGAAAACGACATGCGTTTTCTGACACAATTCAAATAGGAGGAGCCCCATATGTTAGTATCACTCAACTGGTTAAAAGAATATGTGAAAATCGAACAGGACCCCAAAGCTTTTGGGGATATCCTGACAATGTCCGGTACAAAGGTGGAAACCATTGATCCGGTTTCGGAAGAAGTTTCCGGTGTTATCACAGGTAAAATTGTAAAAATTGAAAAACATCCGGATGCTGATAAGCTGGTCGTCTGTCAGATTGACGTGGCAGCTGCGTCGCCATTGACCATTGTCACCAGCGCAACCAATGTTTTTGAAGGAGCCGTTGTCCCGGTTGCGGTTGAAAACTCCGTGGTTGCAGGCGGACATAAGATGAGCCGCACCGATTTCCGCGGTATTATGTCTTATGGCATGATGTGCTCTGTGGAAGAGCTGGGAATGAATACAGATCTGTTTACCCCTGAAGTGAAGAATGGCATCTATATTCTGCCCGAAGACACTGAGCTGGGAGTCGAAGTGCGTGAGCTGCTCTGGATCGACGATAGTATTATCGAGGTGGAATTAACCGCCAACCGTGGAGACTGCCAGTCTATTTATGGAATTGCCCGCGAAGCTGCGGCAGCGCTTGACGAGGCAGTAGCGCCGGTCAAGCTTTATGATAAAAAAGAAACAAAAAATGAAATTGCAGATCATTTGAGTGTAAAGGTCGAAACAGAGCTGTGTCCCCGCTATGTAGCCAAAATGTTCAAGGTTAAAAAGATTGAGCCCTCTCCACTTTGGATGCAGCTCAAGCTTTTAAACAGCGGTGTCCGCCCGATTAACAATATTGTTGACGTCACAAACTATGTAATGCTGGAGCTTGGCCAGCCGCTTCACGCCTTTGATTACAAGAGCCTTAATTCTAACGAGATTGTGGTAAAAACCGGAAATCAAGAAAAAACGGTCGTCACACTGGATGATAAAGAACGTGCCATTGATGAATCTATGATGATGATCACCAACGGTAAATATCCTGTGGCAGTCGCGGGGATTATGGGCGGCGCTAATTCTGAAATTACCGAAAACACCGAATATGTTGTCCTTGAATCCGCGTGTTTTGATAAAACAAGTATTCGCCTGACTTCCAAAAAGCTTGGAATGCGTACAGAGGCTTCCGGGCGCTATGAAAAGGGCATTTATCCTGCACTGGCTGAAACTGCTGCGCTGCGTGCAACCTATCTCTTTGACCTGATCGGTGCCTGTGATGTTCTGGAAGGAATGATTGATGTTTATCACAAACCGGAAGAATCACGTGAGATTGAGGTGAATGTGGATTGGATCAACCGCTTCATCGGCATTGATCTTTCGGACCAGGATGTGGTTAAAATTTTAGAAAGGCTGTTCTTGACCGTTGAGGATAAAGGCGATGGTAACCTCCTGGTTAAGGTACCGGACTATCGTCAGGATCTTGAAATCCCTGAAGATCTGGCTGAGGAGGTAGCCCGGATTTATGGCTATAACAGGATTCCCAGCACCATCATGGGCGGTACCACTCTTGTTGGTGGAAAGACGGTTAAACAGAAATATCAGGATATGCTTCAAGGCCTGTTGGTTGGCGCCGGATACTACCAGACTCTCACCACTTCCTTCACCAGCGTCAAACGTATCAACGCTTTAAATATGGACTGTGGTGACGATCTGGTTCCGCTTATTAATCCGCTTGGTGAAGAAAACAGTATTATGCGCAATACCTTGGTGGGCCACCAGCTGGAAGTGGTAAGTTTAAACTATAACCGTAAAAATCCTCAAGGCCGTTTCTTTGAATTTGCCCAGACTTATCATAAAAATCCAAATAAGGAAGAGCTGCCTGTAGAACGCAAACATCTGGTCATTTCTTCCTATGGAAATGCTGATTATTTCGACATTAAGGGCGTTGTTGAACTGCTGCTCGACCGGTCCGGTATTACAGGCTATGATTTTATTCTGGCAGGACCAGACCTCTATCACCCGGGCAGAAAAGCGGAAATAAGAGTGGGGGATACCCTTGTTGGCCAGGTAGGGGAGATCCATCCGCTGGTTGTCAAGAACTATGATCTTCCGAAACGTACCTATGCCTGCGAACTGGATTTTGATATTATGGCTGAACTGCAGCAGGATATCATTAAATTTGCTGAAATGCCCAAGTATCCGGGTTCCTCAAGAGATATTGCTCTGGTTCTGGATGAAGATGTACCCGCTTCAAAAATTGAAGCGACCATTAAAGCCCATGACGCAGGGATTATGGAAAGTGTCGAGCTTTTCGACGTTTACCAGGGAGAACAGATCGAAAAAGGAAAGAAGAGTCTGGCTTATTCGATTTTATTCCGCCATCCTGAAAGAACGTTAACGGACGATGACATCAATCCAGTAATGGATGAAATTTTATCTGATCTCAAAAATGGATTTAATGCCCAATTAAGGGATTAATATGGTATAATAGTAGTGTGTTAAGATCGTATAAAGATTTCACGAATCGCGTTAAGATGATATAAAGATCAATTGACAGAAATTTACCGGGGCTTTTTTAAGCCCCGGTCTTAATGCATGAATTTAAAATACCAGGCAGCACCTTCGTCTGCCTTAGCAATAGAAGGGAAGAGAATTATGAGTAAGAATGATTTAAACCGCAGTATTATAGCACTTTGCCAGCTGAAGGGCATCGGACGAAAAAAAGTGAAAACCATTTTAAAATCTGTTGAAAATCCGGCCGACTACCACCTTTTAGAGTTGGTTGAAATCGGTATATCTCTGAACGTTTTTTCACGCGGCAGTACGATCGGTACTTTTTTGGATGCACGAAAACGCGCGGATGAAATTTTAAAGTGCTGTGAAGAAAATGACATTAAGATAATCAATTCTTATTCCGAAGATTTCCCTAAGGCGCTGCTTTTTGAAGATGGTCCGGATCTCATTTATTATAAAGGCGATTTGTCGCCTCTTGCCAATGTTAACAGAGCCGCTGTTATCGGGACCCGCGTGCCGTCGGATATTGGCTATCATTTTGCCTATAATTGCGGAAAGAGCCTGGCGGAACAGGGCTATACTGTAGTCAGCGGACTGGCCCTTGGCTGTGATACTGCAGCGCATCTCGGCTGTCTGAAGGCTGGAGGAAAAACAGTTGCTTTTCTTCCGTCAAATTTAATGACGATTACACCGCGCGAAAATTTAGAATTGGCCGACCGTATTATTGCTGGCGGTGGCTGTATCATCAGCGAGTTCTCTCCTTTGTCCACTTCAAACGCCTATATGTTTATCGAGAGAGACCGCCTTCAGGCCGCGGCTTCAAACTTTGTGCTGGTATCTGAATTTGCCCGTAACAGCGGAACGATGCATACCTTGCATTTTGCCCATACCTACGGAAAACCAATTTACGTGGATGACGCCATTGTCAATTCCGATGTCGATGGTTATGACGCCATGACCGAGGAGGGAATTGCGTATGAGGTTGGCAATATGGAAGAAATTAAGCAATTTATCCTTAAAAATCGACAATAATTGTAATATTTTAATATTTTATTTGAAATTTCTTATAAGATTACTTATAATGATAAGAAGAGAACTAATTAATTTTTATATACAGGAGGTAAGTTAATTGCCTGAAGAAAAAAAAGTTGTCGAACTTCGCATATTAGAGAATGATTTTTCTGTAAAAGCTGGGGAAAGTGAGGATTATATCCGTGAAATCGCCACCTTCGTTAATGACGAGCTGACAAAGGTAAAGGAACGCAATCCTTTCACTAACCACATCCGTATTGCGATTCTTGGCTGTATGAACATCACAGAGCTTTTATTTGAAGCTAAAAAAGATGTGATTATCGCTGAGCGTAAGCAGGAGGAAGAAGCCAACAATATCAACCTTGTAAAGGAAGAATTAAAGGCTGCCGGCGAAGAAATCAATGAACTTAAAGAGAGTAAGCTTCAGCTTGTTGAGGAAAAAGAACAGCTCCAAAAAGAAATTGAAGAAAAGAATGAGCTGCTTAACCAATACCGGGAACACCTGAAACAGGCTAAAATTGAAAGTGAATCTAACCGCAAGGCGATTCTTGATCTCCAAAACCAGCTGTTTGAAAGCCAGATTGAACTGGTTAAGGCCAACAAAAAAAATCCTGAGGACACAGATCAGGATACGCTTCAGACAGATATGGAAGCAGAAGCTTCGTCAGACCGTCCGGAATCGTAAAATAAAACCTCCAGTTTACAGACTGGAGGTTTCTTTTTATGGGTTTTACATTTTACGGAGCAGACCGGTTACACGGCCCAGAATCTGAACATCGGTATCCTTTAACTCTCTTGGCTCAAAATTCGGGTTTTGAGGTTTCAGGATAATAATATCCTGATCCCGGAAAAAGGTTTTAACGGTTGCTTCTTCATTTTCAAGAAGAAAGGCAACCACAATATCACCGTCGTTAGCGGTGTTCTGTTTTTTTACAATAATATCGTCCCCGTCTAAAATCCCGGCGTTGATCATACTGGTGCCCTTAACCCTCAGCAGAAAGTGTTCGCCGGTGCCGACGAAGCTCAGGGGAAGGGGAATCTGGTCCATAATATCCTCAGCCGCCAGAATAGGGTCACCAGCGGTGATTTTACCTAAAAGGGGAAGCGTGACCATCTCACGGTCGGTCTGAAAGTTTTCAAGGCCATCGTCATCATCCTTATTAATAACATCGATGGCGCGGGTTTTAAGGGATGTTCGCCGAATATAAGAACGCTGTTCAAGTGTTTTGAGATGAGAGTGTACCGAAGAAGTGGATTTAAAGCCCACAGCCTCGCATATTTCACGGACAGAAGGCGGATACCCACATTCTCTTGTCTGTTTTTTTATAAATTCCAAAATTTGTTTTTGTTTTTCAGTTAAATCTTCATACATTTTTAGATACCCCCAAGTTTGTTGGGTTTATTATAACATAAAAGAAAACAAAAGTAAACATTTGTTCTCGAAAATTAAAGCTACGTTTGTTTATTTTTTATGCCCGGGATTTCGTTTGGCAAGAGGATTCTGATAGATCGCCTCCCGAACATCGTCTATCTCGATATGAGTATAGATTTCTGTAGTAGAAATGCTCTCATGGCCTAAAACTTTTTGAAGCGTACGAATATCGACCTGTCCATATTTATGCATGAGCGTGGCGGCAGTGTGGCGGAGTTTATGAACAGAGATTTTATCCGCGTTCAGACCAGCTTTTAAAACGTATTTTTTTACCATTGACTGTACAGTACGGTTGGAGAGCGGGGTTTTCCGTTTGCTTAAAAATACATAGGGAATTTCGGTATCCTCAGGGCGAACCGCCATATAGGCTTCCAGTGTCTCTACACAGGCGTCGTTAAGCCTTATATTACGCTCTTTATTGCCTTTGCCCACAATATGGATCGTTTCCTCCTGAATATCCTCAATTTTAAGATTTGTCAGTTCAGAAAGCCGTATTCCGCAGTTTAAGAACAATGTGATGATCGCTAGGTCACGCTCATAAAATTCGCCGTCAACGGCGTTTAAAAGGCTCAGCGCCTCATCAAGGGTGAGATAGACCGGATCACGGGATTTAACCTTTGGTATCTCAAGCCTTTGGGTTGGATCTTCCATTTTAGTATCGATGACGGTGGTCAGGTAATGATACAGATTTTTGATGGCAGCGGTTTTTCTTTTGCGGGTCGAATCAATGTTGCTGCGCTTGGAGGTGGAGTAGCTTAGGAAAGCATAAATATCCGGAAGCGTGACCTGCTTTATAATTTTCAGATCCACATCGTTTATGGCAATGGCTTCAAATTCGGCGTCTGAGTCAGCCAACTGAAAGCGTACCTTTAAAAAACGGAAAAACTGCATCAGATCGTTTCGATATGAAATTAATGTGTTTGGTGAAAAGCCTCGAATGGAGAGCAGGTAATCGTCGAGCTCGTCGAGCAGGGCATTGTGTTTGAGGTCCATTTTTATTTTCCTTTCAATAGCTATAATTGCGTATAACGTAGGTTATACGCAATTATAGCAAAAAATATAAAGAAGATCAAGTTTTTTAAGGTTCTCTCGCATCGCTTGTCCGCTTAAAAGATATTCTGCATAAAATATAAAAAGCACGTCACAATTTTGCGCCGTGCTCTTTTTTAAATCTTCCAGGGTCTGGCGCCCTCAAGCCAGCCCTGCGCCGCCCAATATTTTCCATCCAGATATTCGGGGTCGTTTTGATGTAGTGATTTTTGCATCATGCGGCAAAAATAAAATTTCAGCTTTGTGGCTAATTTTGTCCTCGCGGGTTTTGCATAATTGATATGGACAAATTTTTCGGACAAACGATTGATTTTTTGAGTAAACTCAGCCCGTTTTTTCTCAGTAAGACGGTCCCAGACAATATCGCCCATCAGGGCGCCTGTAAAGACACTGATTTTGGATATGCCCCACCAGGAAAGACTGTGTTTAATATCTTTTGCCGCAGATTTTGCGCCCGCGCCCAGACATTGAGTAAGAATAACGGCCCGCTTTCCAAACATTTCTGAAGCGGGACGGTGCGGCATCCAGCGGTAGGCAAAATGGTCCAGAAAAGCTTTCATGGCACCTGTTGTGTGAAAAACATAGGCCGGTGAAGTCATTACGATCAAATCGGCTTTTAAAAGCGCTTTTTCGATGGCGTGTACAGCTTCGGCGTCTTTACAGGTTTGTTCGCCTTTCAGACAGCAGTTTGTACAGCCGTTGCAGAAATGCGGGCAGTCCCTCGGCAGATAATATTCCGTGATCTCAGCGCGCTGTTGAAACGGTGCTAAAAACAGCTCTTTCAGCCGGTAAGTAACGCCGTGTTTTTCGGTTCCGTTTATAACTGTAATGTTCATATAGCCTATATCTCCAAAATATCGTGTAAAACCTGGGCATGGAATAATCTGCGTTTTTCTTTGTCTGTGAGATCAATTCCCTGCAGCTGTAGGATTTCTTTATGTCTTAAAAATATCTGCTGCATTGTCGCAATAAGACAAAATGTTTTTCGTTTCACGGTCATTTCATCCCAATCGGGACAGCAGGCAGAAACCAGCGGCAGATAAGCCAGGTAGGTCCTGCGCGTATTATCATCTTCTTTGGGCATGCTCATATCTGTGAGAATGGAAATTTTTGAAACGGCATCATGCTCAAATAAAAAGGTCAAAGTCATTTCTCCAAGCGTTTCAAGCTTTTTAAAGGGGGTTAGGCCTGTATCTGTTTGCTCACGAATGTACTGAAAATTATCAACGATACCGCTGATCATACGTTTTACGCATAATTCAATTAGCTTGTCCTTATTCCCAAAATGGTAATTGACAAGGCCCAATCCGACATTTGCCTTTTTACAAATTTCCCGTACTGTAATTTCATTCATCTGTTCCCCTTTTTCATTGATAAGAGCGACTGCCGCTTGAATGATGGCTTCTTTATTATCCATTTCCCCCTCCTTGAACAATGTTCAGCTTTATTATACTGAACGTTGTTCAAAAAGTCAACTCACCTGTCTTGCTATAAAGTCTTTGAAAACAAAAAAGAGGACAAGGACATACTTTCCTTACCCTCTTTCCCCCATCTTTTCTGTTTGTGCGTTTAGTCTTCATTGGCTAGAAACATGGTCTCCAAAAAACGGATTCCCGTTTTTGTTTTAAATATGCGGTCACGTATACTTTCTATTTGCGAAGGCTTCATACTGTCCTCATAAATATTTACCAGAAAATCTGCTTCGATGAGCACCTGGTAATCAACGGCCTGGATGCTGCCATATGTATGATGGTTGGCGATCAGAAAGCTGACGCGTTCCATGATTTCATCAGATACGTTATATTTTTTCAACAGGAAACGGGCCACCGGAGGTCCCTCAATTTCCTGGTAATTTCCGGCACTGGAGCCATATTTTTTTACGCTTGGTTTGATCCCTATGTCATGCAGAACAGCCGCAATTTCCAGGGTATCCCGCGTTCTTTCATCTAAACCCTCCTGTTCTGCGATGATTTTTGCAAAGGCATGAACCTTTAAAAAGTGCTGAACACGGCGGGGATTTCCTCTTTCATAGTCAATCATTTCGCTTATTAAATTCTTCAAGATGTCTTTCATTTTTATGCACGTCCTCCTTTATATAAGCATTTTACCATGTACCTTAAAGTCTACCGCTGACCAGCTCTATTGTCAATGAAGCAAAACCAGGAGTATAGGGAAAAAATTGACAAAAAAAGAAAGGCCGGAGCCTTCTTTTTCTCAATAATGCTTTACCAATTTATTTTTTAAGGGAATCGGAATAACCTTAATAATGCCAAAGACGACTGAAAAACAAATAATCTTATCCAACAGATCTGTAATGATCTGAGTTGAAAAAACAGAGGTAATAATGTTAACGCCGGAATTTTTTAAGACGGCGACAATAAAGCTCGACCCTGAAGATGTAACGCCGTTAAACACAAAGGCGACGATCACAGAGGACATAATGGAAACAAACAGAGTTACCAGCACAATGGCCAGTACAGATTTTAATCCCTCGAAACGGCCGGTTTTAAAAAGCAGTCCTGTTGATACGCCAGCCACTACCTGCACCGGTAAAAAGTAAAGGGATACCGGATCAATGGTCGCACCGTTTATCAGTGCGGTCAGGCCTCCGACAACCGCGCCGGCAGCAGGCCCCATCAGCACCGCGGAAAGCAGCGTGCCGATCGAATCCAGATAAACTGGAAGCTTAAGCACCAACGCAGCAAAACAGCCCACAAAATTCAAAACAACGGCCATGGCCATAAAAACAAGCATATTGGTGGTAAGCTTCTTCATAACCGCCACCGCCTATTCATAACCGTATTTCTCATTGGATAAAACCGCAGTAATATCTGATTGATGCTCAGGAAAAAGACGCGTCATAAACATTTCCATAAATGCTCTGGCGTGTACCTGTGTAAGAACAAAACAGTTGGGTTTTTTCTTATAAATATTACCGGCGTCTACCATACTCATCCCAATGGCCTTTCCTTCGGTAACCACGTCCACATAGTAGTCTTTGCCCGAACAAATGGAGGGATCAATAAAGTAAGCGATGGCCAGGGGATCATTGATAACGCAGCCCAGAGTCCGCTCCTGTTCCCAGTGAAAATCCAGATAAAATCGTGTAATATCAACAATGCAATCCGCCACCGGATCCTCAAGCTGGCGCAGCAGCTCGATGTAGTTTGGCGTCAGAACAACTTCCCGGGTGACATCCAGGCCCACCATGGTAATGGGGCGGTCCAACTGGTTCAAAACCATTTCAGCCGCGTCCGGATCAGCCCAGAAATTGAACTCAGCCACCGGCGAACAGTTGCCGTGGCTTTTGAAAGCGCCGCCCATTAAGACAAGCTCATCGAGCCGGCTCAGTACGGCTTTATCAGCCTGTAAGGCCAGAGCCAGATTGGTTAAGGGGCCAATGGCAAGTACAGAAACATGATCCTCGGTTTTTAATGTATTCAAAATAAAGTCGACGGCGCCCTCATGATAACGGACATTTTCGATTTTTTCAAATCTAACGCCGCCCAGCCCATCTTCGCCGTGCGTTTCCTCTGCAACGACCATATCTCTTAAAAGAGGACGTGTCGCGCCGAGATAAACCGGAATATCCAGGCGATCCATAACCTTTAAAATCTGAAGTGCGTTTTCGGCGCACTGATAACCGTTGATATTACCGGATACAATGGTAATGCCTAAAATTTCAAGTTCCGGCGAACGGCATGCCAGCATAATTGCCAGCGCGTCGTCAATCCCCGGATCGCAGTCAATAATTACTTTTCTTTTTGTCATGTTATTTTCTCCTTGGTTAAATTTAACCAGTGGATAAACGCAAAAAGAGCGCACGTGTAACCGTACGCCCTTTATAACGCTCTTTTCCTAGTTTTTTATAGAGGGATGGTTACGAACCTCTCCGTTTTAAAAACGGGTTATATGCAAAATGATTCACTTTGCAGACGGCAACAGCCGTCATTGTGCTTAAGGCTACTATAGCATATTTAAAAGGATTATACAACCTCTTAAGCCAGGCGTTCTTCAATGAGCTTAGCGAGATCTGTGGCGATACGGTTAAGCTCCGATTGATCCTTTCCTTCGATCATGACCCGCACCAGCGGCTCTGTGCCGGATGGGCGGATCAGTACACGTCCCTGACCGTCAAAATGTTTCTCAACCTCCGCTATCCGTTCCTGGATTACTGCATCTGTTAAGTAATCATTTTTAGTTTGATTGGTTACTTTAGCGTTCACCAGCACCTGAGGATAGGATGTCATTAAGGAGGCAAGCTCAGCCGCAGTACGGGTTTCTTCCTTTAAAATGGTTAAAAGAGAGACCGCGGTCAAGAGACCGTCGCCGGTGGTATTATGATCTAATAAAATAACATGGCCGGATTGCTCGCCGCCAAGGTTATAGCCTTCCTTCAGCATTTCCTCCAAAACGTAGCGGTCGCCGACATTTGTTTTTACACTTTTACAGCCGCAGTCCTTTAAAGCAATATCAAGGCCGATATTGCTCATAACGGTCACTACAACCGTGTCCTTATTCAGACGCCCCTCCTGTTTCAGCTTTGCGCCGACCAGATGAAGGATCTTATCACCGTCGATAATGCGGCCTTCATTGTCAACCGCCAGACAACGGTCTGCGTCTCCGTCAAAGGCAATTCCGATATCCGCTTTTTCTGAAAGAACATGCTCGCTGAGTTTGTCAAGGCAGGTGGAACCGTACCCGTCATTGATGTTTTTCCCGTCAGGCTCATGCCCGATCACCACTACATCAGCACCGGAATCAATAAAGAACTTCGGCGCAATGCGGAAGGATGCACCATTAGCGCAGTCCAGTACCATGCGGATACCAGAAAAATCGCAGGCAAATCCCTTTGTGATATGATCTACATATATTTTCTCAGGCTGCTCCAGAGTTTCGACTGAGCCGTCTGCACGATCATTGATCGTGAGCTGGTCAATGATACATTTTTCAATTTGATTTTCTACGTCATCTGAAAGCTTATAGCCATCGCCGTTGAAAAATTTAATCCCGTTAAACTGATAAGGATTATGCGATGCTGAGATGACAATCCCGGCATCTGCGTTAATCTCGCGCGCGATAACCGCCACCGCAGGTGTTGGTATAACGCCTGCCAGTACGACCTTGCCGCCGACGGAGATGATACCATCGGTCAGAGCTTTTTCAAGAGGATCACCCGAAATACGGGTATCCTTGCCGATAACAATTTTAGGATTATGGCTGCCTTCAGAAAGTATATAAGCGCCATAACGTCCAAGCTGATAGGCTAATTCTGTGGTTAATTCCTCACCATAGACACCACGGACACCATCAGTACCAAAAAATTTTCCCATTTCATAACCTCTATTCCATCAATCAAATAAATCAACCTCTATTATAGCTTTAAAACTGAAATAAATCAATTCATTTAAAGGATTTTATAATTTTTTACTTATAATCAATGGTTCCTCCGCCTAAAAGCGTGTCACCATCATAAAATACAGCTGCCTGCCCGGGCATGGGAGCTCGAACCCTTTCATCACATTCCAGATAACCACGGTGGGCATCTGACAGAAAAAGGGTCCCGGAATACAGATAGCCCCAGCGGCAGATTTTAAACTGAACTTTTCCTGCGTATAGGCGGCCTTCAATAAAATGAAGCGCTTTTAAAAAGATTCTTTTCTGGTAAAGCTCTGCTTCCTCGCCGAGAATGACCTCGTTGGATTCTGGGCGTAAAGCCGTAACAACGTATTTTTTTCCGGAGAGTAAAGGAATGCCGCGCTTCTGCCCCACCGTATAATGGTAAAAGCCATTGTGAGTTCCGAGAATACTGCCAAAGCGATCACGAAAACGCCCCTCTGGCATTAAGGGGATTTCTTTTTTTATGAAGCGGCCATAGTTTCCATCCGGAATAAAGCAGATGCCCTGGCTTTCTTCAGACTTTGAAATCCCGATGCCCTGCTCGTTTAGATAAGCACGCACGGCGTCCTTTGATTTAAAGGCACTCAGAGGAAAAATGAGCCGCTTCAGGCATGCCTGATTAAGCGTATAAAGATAATAGCTCTGGTCCTTTCTGGGATCATCGCTGACTTTAATCCGAATATGCCCGTGGGATCTTTCAAGTTTCAGATAGTGACCGGTCGCTATCTGGACGGCCCCTTCTCTATCGGCGTAATCCAAGAGTCCATTAAATTTCATGACCGCGTCACAACGGACACAGGGGTTAGGGGTATAGCCCTTGAGGTAACCAGCGATAAAGGGGTCGATAACCTTTTCCCTGAAATCCTGCCGCTTATCGACATATTCATGCCGGATACCGATTTTTCGGGCCAGAGCGCCAGCTTTTTCGAGAAGCGTTTCATCTCCAAAAAAATCAAAGGTTACGCCTAAAACCTCGTAACCTTTATTTTTTAAAATAAGGGCAGCGGCGGCGCTATCGACACCGCCGCTGAACCCCAAAATTACTTTTCTGTTTTTCATCTATCTTTTACAATTTGTCAGGTACGTTGTTTTTTTCAAAACAAACTGTTTTTTAGTCTCAAAGGACTTTTCCTCAAGGGACATATTGACAGAAAAATCTTCAAGAACAACGTCCTGATTATCTGCAATAATGCGGATAAAGGCTTCTGTCATCCAGGGATTGCAGACAAGCACTGGGCCGAGGGTGTTTGTGAAAACAGCGTTTTTGACCTGAACGCCCTCATTGCGGTCTTTGCCGTTGTTTCCATAGCCGTAGTTCAGCTGCCCAAACGGCTCATCATCACCTGTCAGTTTAAAATCGGCCATCTGAATCTGGTTTCCGATGATTTCCATTTGAGTGCCGTTCAGACTACAGCTGAAATAGAGATCATCGCCGTAAACCGCTTTGTTTTCAGTGGTTTCCACATCAATAATGCCGAGGCCTTTCAAAACACTGCCATCGTCTCTTTGGATTTCGTTGCCCCATAGAGCAATACTGGTTCCTGTGACAAGCATGGGGCGGCCAGCCTGAATAAAGCCGCGGAGCGAAAGGTCATAGGGCTCCAGAAAGTCGATAATGGAGGAAAAAGATGCGATCTCCCCGGGGGAACAGAATAAAAAGTCGTAATCCATCGGGGTAAAATCTTCAGTGTCGAAATCAATTTTCTCAATTTCCACCTCAAAACCTGCGGCTTCACCTATCCGCTTTAGTGCCAGGACATTTCCGCGGTCACCGTGGAGGTAAAGGGAATCGGGAAACATCCACCCGATTTTTAATGTTTTTTCATTCATTTATTTGCCCTCCTCGATGTATTTTTTCATTTTATTAAAGGTTTCAAGCCATGTAATCAGGTAAATATTAGAAGTATCCGCTTTTTCAATTTCTTCAAAAATTGTCTCGATATCATCGGTATCCTTAATGGCGATTTTTTCAGCCTCAACGCCTTCATAAATTAACCGGTTGGCAGTATCATAGCAAACATTTTGTGAAAAACAAAAATATTTTTCAACATTTGATTCTGCAAGCGGCTTAAAGTCGCAGTCAAAGCTGTAAAAGGTGTTGGTATAAAAAGGGATAAAATCTGAGACCGCGTAGAAACCAAAGCAGACCATTTTGGCTTCCTGATCCGAAGCCATGATGTTTAAGGCACTCTGGAGGGTATCCGGATTTTCCTGCTTGATGCGCATATACTTAATGGTTTTATCCTTGTAGTGAAGCACCTCAAAACGGCCGCCAATGTTTTTAAAGGATTTAAAGGCCGGGACTGCCTCCTTGACGGAAACGCCTGCAAAGCGTTCACAGAGCGCCAGAGCACCGCTGTAATTGTACAGCATAAACGGCAGATCATAAGGCATATTAAAGGTCTCATCCTCAACCGTGAAGGTCTTGTTTTCAAAGTCAACATCCTTCACAGCGTAGTGCGGCGCCGCTTCGCTGGAATAACCGCAGTTCGTACAGGTAAACGGCCCAACGCTGTCGATGGTGTAATAGTCAAAATCAATTTTATGGTAACATTTTGGACAGGCACAGGTTGGATAGGTTTCGTCCTTCTCAAAGGATTCAGAATGCTTTTCCACGCCATAATAAGTGACATGGTCCGTAAAGCGTTCAAAGGATTTTGTCCTTGGCTCCTCGTTATTTAAGTATAAGTGCATTTTAGGATTCATAAAAGAGGTGAGCTTACGATAGATAAAATCCGGGTCGCCGTTGCGCTGAACCTGATCCTTCTGCAGATTCGTGATTAACATATTTTCTGCGGGAAGCTGATCATAGATGAGCGGTAGATAACGCTCATCTGTTTCAAAGACAAAATAGTCTGCCTTGAGCTTTCCGGTCATTGTCGATTCTTTTGCCAGAATCGTCGCGATACCAGGCAGTAAATTAGCTCCCTCCAGGTTTGATACAACGGTTTTTCCGTTTTCTCTTAAAATGTGCGTCACCAGATTGGTGGTGCTCGATTTACCATTGGTTCCTGTAATAAAAACAACCTTGGAATAGTCGATCCCCTTGAAATGCTCGACCATTCTGGGGTCTACCTTTAAGGCCTTCTCTCCGGAAAGGTTAGACCCTCTCCCCTTGCTGACAAGATTGATGAGGCCGTTAATGGCTTTAGCGTACCATAACGCCAAATAAAACTTCATACTTGTTCCTCCGTTAAACTAATCGTTAAAATATTGGTTAATGCGAGATAAATCATCTTTATTGAAATCAGATACTAAAACTTCATGACGCTCCAGGTCCACTTTATATCCTTCTTTAATAGGTGCTTCATAGTTTGAGACAGGCTCGTTAACAAAAATACCATCCTCACGCTCAACGATGGCCGTTGTACCTTCAATCCGGTCTACAATACCAGTCATGATGATTCCTCCTGTTTCATACTCTGTTTTAAGACAGACGTACTGTTTCAGCCTCTGGACCACAGGTATCCAGTTTGACTTCAACTATAAAATTATAATATAAGGCAGCGCATAAGTCCAATCATATTTCCAAACTTCTTGACAAAAAAATACACAAAGGGTATATTAGCAGTTAACAACTTAAAAACGAATGATTTAAGAGAGGAAAACCATGCTGACACTTGACAAAATTTATCATGCTTCGTACACTTTAAAAAAAGTGATCCGTCCAACCGATTTGATTTATGCGCCTGGCATTAAATCGGATGGAAAAATTTATTTAAAAACCGAAAATCTTCAGGTGACTGGCTCCTTCAAGGTGCGGGGTGCTTATTATAAAATTTCACAATTAACAAAGGCGGAAAAGGAAAAAGGCGTCATTGCCTGTTCCGCTGGAAATCATGCCCAGGGCGTGGCACTGGCCGCGACTAAAAACGGTATTAAATCGTTGATATGCCTGCCGGACGGCGCGCCTATTTCAAAGGTTGAGGCGACAAAGCACTATGGCGCGGATGTCTGCCTTGTGGAAGGCGTCTATGATGACGCTTATCAGAAGGCTCTGGAGCTTCAGCAGGAAATGGGCTATACCTTTATTCATCCCTTTGACGATGAAAACGTCATTGCAGGTCAGGGTACCATTGGCCTTGAACTGCTGGACCAGCTTCCGGATATGGACGCTGTGATTGTACCCATTGGCGGCGGCGGGCTGATTTCCGGCATTGCCTTTGCCATCAAGTCTTTGAATCCGAACATCAAGGTTTATGGTGTCCAGGCCAGCGGGGCCCCCAGCATGCTCAATTCCATTGCGGATCAACAGATCGAACGTCTGGCTGAGGTATCGACCATCGCAGACGGTATTGCGGTAAAGGAACCAGGACAGCATACCTTTGAGATTTGCAGGCAATATGTGGATGAGATCGCCACGGTCACGGACGATGAAATCTCGACGGCCATTCTCACCCTTATCGAACAGCAGAAGCTGATTACCGAAGGCGCCGGCGCTGTATCTGTTGCAGCAGCTCTGTTTAATAAGTTTCCTATCAAGGGAAAGAAGGTTGTCTGTTTATTGTCTGGCGGCAATATTGATGTCACAATCCTTTCGCGGGTTATCAAACGCGGTCTCTTGAAATCAGGCCGTACCTGCTCATTAAACATTGAACTGGTCGATAAACCCGGGCAGCTCAAGGGCGTATCCGCCATTATTGCAGATATGGGCGGGAATGTCGTTTCCATTCATCATGAACGTGCCAGTGAAAATGCGGACGTGAACGGCTGTTACCTCCGGATCGAGCTTGAAACAAGAAATTATGACCATATCCACCAAATTGAAAATGCCCTCAAGGATGCCGGCTATCGTTTGAAGGATAATTTGCAGTAAATAAAAAAGCACTGGAAGGCTCAGAGGCTTCAGTGCTTCTTTTTTTATTTCCTGTCTGTCAATCCATGACTTTCAAACAGAGATAAAAGTGAGTCGATGTCTGAATGGAGGTCGATGGTGGTGTTTTGCTCAAACTGGCTGATATAGTTTCGGAAAGCCTCGATGATCGTGTCAAAGCTGGCTTCAATTTTTTCCCGTGCCTGTCTGTTTTCCTCAGTCTCCCCGGCAGGCTGGCTGAGGTTATTATAGGAGCGCACAATATCCAAGGTCATGGGCAGGTAGTTGATCTCAAATGAAAAATGATATTCCTTGGGATTTTCGGTCATATGCCCCATGATTTTTTCCGTAAGGCCTTTGATGGTTTTAAGCTTTTCTGAAATTTCAGGGCTTTCGGTATTTTGGATGGCTGTGTCCAGACAATCGGTCGCTTCCTTTAAAAGCTTCTTTTGTTCCAGAACCCGCTTTTTATCAGCAGAGAGGCTGTCCGATAAAATCTCGTCTGAAAACAGCTCTGGACAAAGCTTATCCGTGTTTTCGTTATAATAGTTTAGAACAGCGGTTTCACTGAGCGTTTCACCGGCCGCCGCGGCCTTAGAGGGTTCGTTCTCTCCCGTCGGTACAAGGCCATCTTTGAGCTTAAAATCAATGATCTTTTTAAGCGCCTCCTGTTCAGCTTTTTTAAGTGAGACGGCTGCTTTTCCCCGGTCATTGACCAGTGCAAAATTGTGCTGGCTGTTAAAGCCGTCGGGATAAACCGTGTTTTTTATGGTTGTTTCTGACGCTTTAATAAAAGCCAGCGGCTCCGGTGTAAAATCGCCGGGAGCTGTTTCGGCATAACCTATGAGTCCTTTCTGGGTTTTAACAAGATAGTATGCGTTGATATAGTACAAAAGCCAGGAAAAAGCCGTATCCGAGTGCTCGGGACAATGCTTTCTGATAACCTCAGCGCAGCCCTCTGCGGAAGGGTTTTTCACCTCAGGATCCAGTACCGGGTTGCTGCTCAGGTCGATGAACAGATTTCTTTCCTTATCGCGGTACTGTTTGACAAGCTCAGGCACAGCGGCAAAGCGGTTATCGGATAAATCCAGCATATAGGCGTAAAGGTTGAGGATGAAGCCGCCTTTATACTTGTTATTCAGCCGGGTCACATCCTCGAGACTGAACGGGATTTCCTGAATAAGGTTGTGGCTCAGATCGGCTTCCTGGAGCTTGAATAAATACTCCATTCCCTCCAATGAGCGGATCTCCATTCCAGAGGCTTTTAAGCTGTGAACCTCCTTTAAATCATCAATGGTAACCGCTTCGTTTATATTTGACAGCTTTTTTCCTGCGCGTTTGTTAAGCTCATTTAATACGCTGTGCGCAAGATTGACGTCCGGGAAAATTTCACCGAGCGGCACAGGGCGGTTTAAATCCAGTTTTCCAGGCTTATAGGGGGCGTTACCGCCAAATAGTTTTTTAAAGATACCCATGTTTTCTATTCCTTTCCTCGTCTCAAACTGCTCAGGGCCGGCAGGTTCCGCAGGGCGTGTAGCCCTGACTCACCGCGTCATCACGAGTCTCGAAGATGGTCTGGTTTTCTGCCTTTGGCAGCCCGCTGCATTTTGAAAGATGAAATTTTTTTGTTTTTTTATTTCCGATATAGATTGCAGCGTCCGCCGGGGTCACAGAGGCTTCGGCCGTTGGTGCTGTGGTTTCTTCAAGCGTTCCGCTGTTTTGCGTGATAAAGCTGATGCCCTGGCCGTTGCTGATGGCCACCACATTCCCCTCCTGGTCTGTTCGGAAAACCGTTTTATTTTTCAGCTTGCTCATGGTGCTTTTGTTGGGATGGCCATAAGCGTTATCCCTGCCGACACTGATCACCGCATACTGTGGGTTTACAATGGAAAGGAAAAGCTCTCCGGTGGAGGTATCGCTTCCATGATGTCCCACCTTCAGAACATCACTTTTAAGATTTAAGCCCGCCTGGGCCACTGCATCCTGTTCATCCTCAGCCTCTCCGTCGCCGGTAAATAAAAAGGAGGTGTCGCCATAGGTTACTTTGGTGATGGGCGAGTAATCATTGAGCTCTGTATAGCTTTTTCCCTCGACTGGCGAAAAAAGCTCAATGGAAAGGGCATCTCCTGCCGGAATATGTACGCCGGCGTGAGCGGCATTGGCTTTCAGACCTTTTTCGCTTACACTTTTCATAAAGCTTTCAAACAGCTGTGTATTATGCGCCACCTTTGGCAAATAGATACTTTCTACCGTATGGTTCTTCAGAATTTTTTCAGCCGAGCCCATATGGTCGCTATGCGGATGGGTGATCAGCATGACGTCAAGCTTTTCAACCTTCTGGGCTCTCAGATAAGTGTTGATCGTTTCGTAGTTTTCCGGGTTTCCGGTATCAATCAGAATATTTTTATTGTCTGGCGTCTGGATCAGGGTACAGTCCCCTTGTCCCACATCAATATAGTGGACCCTCAGTGTTCCCTCTGCGTCGATGACGAGTCCAGGATCCTCCTTGAGCGCAGAGCATCCAAATACCGAAAAAACAAGAAAGGCTGCTGCCAGCAGCAATGCCGCAATTTTATGTTTTGTCAAGATTCCTCCTCTTTTTTAATGGTTTCATCAATCAGTTTTTCACTGGCGTCATCTTCCGTGGCTTGTTTTTCCCGATTTTGCTGACCGATGCTGTAAGCCCCGGAGATAATCGCGCCGACAAAACAGGCTGTGCTGAATATGCTGGTAACCGAAATAACAATGGCTGTAAACTGGCTGTAAAACATGCCTTCCACGCGCACCGGATAAATATCTCCGTAGCCGATGGTCGAAAAGGATACAAACAGGTAATAGAGCAGATCCAGATAGTCCAGGGACCGCTCTGTGGCGTGCTGGAAGAAAAAGGGATTGGTTTTCCAGCAGCTATAGATCATTAAGTAAAGAATTCCAAGCTCACAGCCCATCAGTGCGCCCATGCCCTTTATGATACCAAAGGCCTCACGGTTTCTGCGCCGCTCATTGGTGGGCTTCATTAAAATATTGGGATTGATGATCGCGCGGATCATAACTGAAAAGCACAAAAACAGAGCAAAAAGAAGCCCGATAAAGGTTAAAAGAAGGCTTGGACGGGATACAAAGGTGGCAAAATAGACAAAAGAATGCCCAAGCAGCAGGTAAAAAATAACATCGACATACCGGCTGACCATATCGTCCTCAAATTGATCCAGTCCCACAAAAAGCTTTTGCACAAAATACATGATGACGATAAAAATAATGAAGGTCGCAACGAGCCCCAGAACCTCACGAAGGGTTACCATATGGCTCATGGAGATGGCGATAACCGAAATAATCAGAAGCAAGGCGTTTACAGTCAGAAGACCATGACGGTCATAATAGCGGGTTAATTTCAGGAGGTACCGCCGTACCGGGCGGATTCGTGTTCCTGCTTCCATATTTTTACGCAAAAGTGCTTTGTAGTGTTCCCTGTTAATATATAAAAAAACCTCAAACAGAAAAAGGCAGAGGACAAAAATATCATAAAAAATCAGAATGGCGTTGCCGTTTGCCAGAGTCTGATGCACAGTCAGATCGTTTACTACATTATCCATTCCAGTACCTCTCTAAAATTTTTTAATGAGCTCCAGTTTTTGTTTACGGGTGAGGTTTTTGATCGCGGCTTCGCGCCGCAGCGCGTCGCCCTTGTTGTCAAACACCTCTTTGTATACCAGCTCCACCGGATTACGCCCTTTTGTATATTTCGCGCCCTTACCGCTGTTGTGGGCTTTCAGGCGTTTCTCAATATCGGTTGTCCAACCCGTGTATAAGCTGTTATCCTTACATTTTAATATATACACGTAGTGTTTGTCCATAAACAGTATGCCATCCTTAACGATAATTTTCATTAAAAAAGATCCCCGCAGGGATCTTAAATTCCATTTGAGACAGTCCTAAAATTCATTTCTTGGTCTTCTGGTTGTCTGTTTTCTTTTAGCTCTGCATTCTTTACATCTTTTAGGTTCGTTATCGAAGCCTTTTTCTTTGTAAAATTCCTGTTCACCAACAGTGAATACAAATTCAGAACCACAATCCTGACAAACTAAAGTTTTATCTTCCATTGTGTCTAGTTACCTCCATTTAAAATTTCTTGTACAGGGTCTGATTCAGTTCTTTAAATGGAGTAGATGTTTCAGGACATGGTAACCATTTGAAATTTATGTAATCATTACTATACTATGTGTTTATTATACACTAATTATTTGTTATTTGTAAAGCGATTTCTACCGGAAATGTGTTAATTTTACATTTTATGTTTTGGCTTTTTAAAGAGCACGGCACAGAATTGTGCTGTGCCTGTGAGGCATATAAAGTAAAAAAGCGGTTACTGCATAACGCTATGCAATAACCACTTTTATAAAAAACAAACTTAATTACGAAACGTATTAATTTTGATTCTCCGCTACCATCATTTCCTTAACCTTCATCAAACGGGTGATGTTTCCACGCTCGTTATCTTCCAGCTTCATGGTAATGTACTTGATGGTTTCCAGCATTTCCGGAATCATGACGTGCTCCAGTGCGTTGACACGGCGTCTGGTCTTTTCAATTTCATCGGCCAGCATGTTACAGGTTTTTTCAACCTCTGCCAGCTCGATAAGCAGCGGTAAAAGCGCTGCCATATCCAGCACCGCACCGTCCAGCTCGCCTGAGGTAAAGGCAAAGCCGTAGGGCAGATCTGTACCGCCTTCGATGGCTGTGTACTTGATGGTCGGCACATCCACATTCATGATGTTCTGTTTTCCAAGCTCAATGGTCGCTTCACGGGCCGGGCACAGGAGTGCTTCGGTTACCGCTGCCTCGCCCATTCTGGCGCCGGCAATGGCAAAACGGCCCATGGCAGCGCCAAGCTGCGCTTCAATTTCTTCCCGGAGTTCTTTGTTTCTGCGGATATATCCCATAAAACGCCTTACCATTTCGTCCCGTTTATCCTTTAAGAGCTTATGACCTCTGGTGGCTGTTTTAAGCCTTTTCTTGAGACGGGTCAGCTCCATCCGGGTAGGATTTACACGAATAGCCATGGCTTATTCCTCCTCGTCTGTGATATCGTCGTCTTCACTTAGCGGAGAGGGAATGTACTCATCAATATATTCGTCCTTAATACGTTTGAGCTCTGTGCGCGGCAGGATAGACAAAAGCTCCCAGCCGATAGCCAGGGTTTCTTCGATGGTCCGGTTGGTCTCGAAGCCCTGGGATACATAGCGTTCTTCAAACTCTGTGGCAAAACGGGCGTAGATTTTATCGACGTCGGATAAGGCGGCGTCCCCGAGGATAACAGCCAGCTCCTTCGCGTCCTTACCACGGGCGTAGGCTGAGAACAGCTGGTTCATGGTATCGGCGTGATCCTTACGGGTCTTGCCTTCCCCGATCCCCTTGTCCTTCAGACGGCTGAGCGATGGCAGTACGTCGATCGGAGGCTCGATCCCCCTTCTGTACAGATCTCTGGATAAGATAATCTGGCCTTCGGTGATGTACCCGGTTAAGTCAGGAATCGGGTGCGTTTTATCATCTTCAGGCATGGAAAGGATTGGAATCTGTGTGATGGAGCCTTTTTTACCGCGCATACGGCCGGCGCGTTCATATAGGGTCGCGAGGTCTGTATACAGGTAGCCTGGATAGCCGCGGCGGCCCGGTACTTCTTTACGGGCAGCGGAGACTTCTCGCAGGGCTTCGGCATAATTGGTAATATCGGTTAAGATTACCAGAACCTGCATGTCCAGCTCATAAGCCAGATATTCGGCACAGGTAATGGCCATACGCGGTGTGGAAATACGTTCGACCGCCGGGTCGTTGGCGTAGTTCATAAAGAGCACCGCACGTTCGATCGCGCCTGTACGCCGGAAATCCTTAACGAAAAAGTCTGCTTCTTCAAAGGTGATCCCGATAGCGGCAAAGACAACGGCAAAGCCTTCGTCATTGTCAAGAACGCGTGCCTGACGGGCAATCTGAGCCGCCAGCTGCGCATGTGGCAGACCCGAGCCGGAGAATACCGGCAGCTTCTGTCCACGAACCAAGGTGTTCAGGCCATCGATGGCAGAAACCCCTGTTTGGATAAATTCGGCAGGATAGTCACGGGCAACCGGATTCATTGGCGAACCGTTAATGTCCAGCTTCTTTTCCGGAATAATTTCAGGACCGCCGTCGGTTGGGCGTCCCATACCGTCAAATACACGGCCAAGCATGTCCTTGCTCACGCCGAGCTCAATACCATGGCCCTGGAAACGGACCTTGGAATTGGAGATTCTCAGGCCCTGGGAGCTCTCATAGAGCTGTACCATGGCTTTGTCGCCATTGACCTCAAGGACCTTACCAAGGCGTTTTTCACCATCGGCCTGTTCGATTTCGACCAGCTCGTCGTATTTTACACCTTCTACATGGTCGACCAGCATCAATGGGCCGACGACTTCACTAATGGTTTTGTACTCTTTATTCATCGTCACCACTTCCTTCCATCAGTGCTAAGAATTCTGCTTCCATTTCGGCGGCAATGGCCGGGAAGCGCTCTTCCTTCTGGTCTTCCGGCACGTATTTCATACGGGCAATTTTTTCTCGGATATCCATGGTGATGATCTTGGCAAAGGGCACGTTCATTTCAAGGGCGGCAACGCCTTTTTCGTACCAGGCCAGAATCATGCTGAGCATGGCATACTGTTTTTCAAGTGAAGAATAGGTATCGACATCGTCAAAAGCGGACTGATGCAGGTAATCCTCACGGATGGACTGGGCACATTCCAGTGTCAGACGGTCCTTGAAGCCCAGGGCGTCTACCCCGACAAGACGGACGATTTCATCCAGCTCGGCTTCTTCCTGAAGGATCTGCATGGTCTGGCGAACATGGACAGACCAGTCGGTTTCGACAGATTTGTCAAAATAAACATTCATTTTGTCACTGTACAGAGAGTAGCTCTGCAGCCAGTCAATGGCCGGGAAGTGACGTTTGTACGCCAGGTTGGCGTTCAGGCTCCAGAATACCTTAACGATACGCAGGGTTGCCTGGGATACCGGCTCGGAGATGTCACCACCCGGAGGCGATACAGCCCCGATGGCCGAAATTGCGCCGTAACGATCTTCTGAGCCAAGACATCTGACAAAGCCTGCACGTTCGTAGAATTCTGCCAGTCTGGAGGAAAGATAAGCCGGGTAGCCTTCTTCACCAGGCATTTCTTCAAGACGGCCGGACATTTCACGGAGGGCTTCGGCCCAGCGCGATGTGGAGTCGGCCATAATTGCCACCTTATAGCCCATATCACGGAAGTATTCCGCAATTGTGATACCTGTATAGATCGACGCTTCACGGGCGGCTACGGGCATATCTGAGGTATTCGCGATGAGAACCGTACGCTTCATCAGGGACAGGCCGGTACGCGGGTCATGCAGTTCCGGGAATTCCATCAGAACGTCCGTCATTTCATTTCCACGTTCGCCACAGCCGATGTAGACAATAATGTCGGCGTCGGCCCATTTGGCCAGCTGATGCTGTACAACGGTTTTACCGGAGCCGAACGGTCCCGGAATAGCGGCAATACCACCCTTGGCGATTGGGAACAGCGTATCGATGACGCGCTGTCCGGTGACCATGGGTTCATCGGGTGCGATTTTTTCTGTATAGGGACGGCCGCGTCGTACCGGCCAGCTTCTGAGCATGGGCACTTCCACGATTTCTCCGTCCTTCTTTTTAATTTTTGCAATGGGTTCGACAATATTGGCTTCGCCGTCAAAAATCCACTCAACTGTTCCTTCCAGTTTTGGCGGCATCATAATCTTCTGAAGCACTGCCGGTGTTTCCTGGACGGTACCGATCACATCGCCGGGCTTTAACACATCGCCCTTCTGGCAGGCCGGTACAAAGGGCCATTTCTTTTCGCGGTCAAGCTTGGGAACGTCAATCCCTCTGCTGATACGGTCTCCGGATTCGTTGTAAATGGTGGTCAGCGGTCTCTGGATACCGTCAAAGATACTTTCGATCAGGCCAGGGGCCAAATCAACGGACAGGGGCTCGCCTGTCACATATACGGGTTCGCCTGGGCCTAAGCCGGCGGTTTCTTCATATACCTGGATAGAGGCTCTGTCACCTCTTAATTCAATTACTTCACCAATGAGTCGTTTTTCACTGACTCGGACAACGTCAAACATCTGAACATCGGCTAGTCCGGTCGCTACAATCAGCGGACCGGCAACCTTGACAATTGTCCCTACTTGCTTCATGGTTGATTGTTCATTGGGCTGAATCATCGTTCTATCCACCCCTTTCTATAGTTTATAAAATATCTGCGCCAATGGCTTTTTCAATGTTATCCTGAATGCCCTTCATGCCCAGGCCATTTGTTCCAAAACGGTTTGGAATCGGAATAATGGCTGGAAAGGGCTCGGTTTTGTATTTTTCGATGGCTTCCGGCACCAGGGCAGCGGCCTGTTCGGTAATGTAAATAACAGCAGTTTCTTCTTTGGCCAGCGTGTGGATGGCTTTTTCGATATCCCTTGCTGCATCGGCATAAACGGTACGAACCCCAAGCGCCTGGAAAACCATGATCGAATCCTGATCGCCGATAACGGCTAATTTAGCTTGTTCACTCATGATTTCCTCCTAAACAACGCCGAGTTCCGCCAGCGGTATTTTAATACCGGAGCGTTTACCCGCAAACATGACCCGCAGGGCCTTTCCCTCAGCCTGACGCTGGAACAGGTAGTTGGCAATAGGGCCAATGCTGAAGGAATCGCTTCTTCGCTCATGGATCATGTTAAAAGCCGCGTCCTCAAATTTCTGTTCCACCTCTGATAAATTGCCGTCCTGTGCATAGCGCTCAAGAACAGACTTGATCAGAATGCTGTGTTCCCCGTGTCCCAGCTGTTTTGCCAGCTGCTCGTTGGGAATATCCGTCGCGTCAAGCAGTGCCTTTTCTTCGATTTCACCGCCTGGTATTAAAAGGGGCTTTACCTTGAAGGTTCCCCAGTCCAGAACGTTGGCTCTGAGCACTGTCAGAATATTGGTAAAATCGATTTTCGCTTTGTAATATTTTTTCAACAGCTCGCTTGAATGCTTCTGCTGCGATAAGGTTTCTAAAATTTGTGCGTAAGCCGCATTATCAATGGTCACACTGATGACTCTGGGGTCGGTGACATCCTCGAGCCGCTTCAGCGGTTCTCTGAAGCATTCCGGCAGAAGTGTGTAATCGCCGTGCTCCAGTGCTTTCTGAAGGATATCCAGCGGAATACCGCCGCCTTCAAGCAGAAGGTTTTCGACTTCTACCCGCTGCAGCTGTCCTTTTAAAATAGCTTTGATATTATGGACATCTGTTGGGATGAGCAGAAGATCCGTCACCGTCTTATCCGGGGTGATCTCATTGATGAGATTCCGGGTTTTTGTCAGCTCTGCATCAATGAGATTATCGAGCTGGCTGTGATCCTTGGCTTCTGCGCCGTAGCCGATTTCGTCCAGAAGCTTGAGGGCTTCGGCTTCATCGGCCTCCCAGAGGCGGTTCCAGCGCGTCCGGTCGATAAGGCCTGCTTCCTGCACCTTGATACGCCCTATTGCATAGGGATAACTGGTTTCAGACATGGCCTACACCTCCACTTCAAAGAGCATTTCTGCAACCTCTCGCTCATATTTTTCGCGGGCGTCATCGATCAGTACATCGAAGGAGCCATTGACATCGCTCATTTCACCCACGAGCATAACGCCGGATTTAAAGGTAGCCGGTGTTTCATCTAAGGTCAGTTCCCCAACCTTTCCAGCATCCTTGAGGGCGGCATTCAGCTTATCCAGCAGGCCGTCCTTGTATCTTTGAAGATCCTTTGCGGGAACCTGCAGCTTTTCACTGCCGGTTTCCGAGCCGTTTACGACGATTTTTGTTACAAGCGCTTCATAACGGCTGTCGTCTAAGGCGTCGAGGTCTACTCTTGCTTTATCAAAAACTTCATCGATAACCTTGCGTTTGACAGCCAGAACATTTTTTCTGGAATCCAAACGGGTCATCAGCTGGCTTCTGCGGTGGATTTCTTCCACATCGGCCTTTTCTTTATTTTTCAGCGCGTTCAACGTCAGCTCTGTACGGCGCTCAATGGCGGCCACGGAGGACTGAACCCTTTCTGCCGTTTCCTGTTCGAGCAAAGCCACATCTTCATTGGCCTTTTCCAGGATTTTTTCAATAATTTTATCGGCACTCACACGCTTTCACCTCACTTTCACGTATTTTGCAGTTCTTATAACTGGATGCTGAAAATTAACAGGATGGATACGAGTAAGGCTAAGATCGCATAAGTTTCTACGATCGCGGTAATGGTGATCCCTTTTGCAAATGCGGTTTCATCCTTGGCGGTCATATGAATAGAGGCTGCCGCTGCTTTCCCCTGGGCGATACCAGACAGTAAACCGACGATCCCGATTGGGAAACCGGCTGCCAGGAAGGCCATCCCCTGATATAAGCTTAAATCAAGTGGTGTTCCGCCTAAAATACCAACCTGAACCATGATAAGAACCGCTGTCAGGAAACCGTAGATCCCCTGTGTACCCGGCAGAGCCTGGAGTACGAGCATTTTACCAAACATTTCCGAACGTTCTGCAACAACGCCTGCGGCGGCTTCGCCGCTGATCTGAACACCCTTGGCAGAACCAATACCTGCTAAACCGGCAGCGATTGCTGCACCAAAAATAGCTAATGCTAAACCTAAAGACATGATTTCATTCCTCCTAAACTTCTTTAGAATTGTCAATGACATCTATTGATTTTGTCTGAATTGCCAGTGGTTCGAAGTTATAACCACCGCCTTCATAAAATTTGTTAAAGAATTCAATATACTGGAGACGGCTGTCGTGTACATATGCGGACAGCAGGCTGATCGTAATATTGAAAACATGACCGATAAAGTAGATCACAAGGGATAAAATAAACCCGAGAATGTTGATCTGTACCATTCCGGCCAGAATATTCATAACCATGGCGATAACGCCGGTGGCCAGCCCTAAAGCAAGAATACGGGCGTAGGACAGAATATCACTCAGATAGCTGGTGACATCATAAAGCCCCATAATACCGCCGAAAGCCTTGCCGACAATATTTTTCTTTTCACGGCCTGCTGTAAAGAGGATAATGACCGCGCCCACAATGGCGAGTACCATTCCTACGGTTTTGGTCTGTTCTAAAAAGATCAAACCCGCACCGGAAATTAACAGCATCCAGCTGACCTGATCGAAGATCGCATCCAGCACATGGCCGGCGCGAACCTGCTCGACGATCTTGATAGCCATACCTGAGAAGATATGGAATACCCCGACCACCAGCGAGAAGATCAGCATCGCTACCGGATTATCCAGCGGCGAGAAGAGAATGGGATGGAAGGTTTCGCCAAAATAGCTGCCGAAAAGTATCCCAAAAATCATGGTTGTGATGCTGGAATAAAACAAAAGCGTGACCAGCATACCAAATTGTCCCTTGGGCTTTATGATTTTTTTCATGAGCCCAAAAACAATGGCCATGAGCGCCCCGTAACCAAAATCGCCCATCATCATCCCGAAGATTACCCAGAACCACGGTGCGGACACCGGTGTCGGGTCGATGGTGCCGGGTTTTGGCGGGGAATACATATCCGTAATGGACTCAAAGGGCTGCCAGAACTTTTTGTTTTCCAGCGCTGTCGGCGGCTGTTCGCCTTCCTCAGGGTCGCTGTATTCCAGATCGTATACATCTGTTACCTGACTGACGGCATTTTCAACCGTTTCCAGCCGGTCATTTCTTACCCAGCCTTCCACACAAACCGTTTCAACTGTTTCCATAAACCTGACAGACTGGCGTTCCTGCTCTGCCTTGTACTGCTCACTCAGGAGTTCAAGCTCCTGCTGGGATTCGGACAGTTCGGCCATCTGTTTTTCATAGGACTCAATATCCTTTTCCAGAAGCTCAATTTTTTCCTGATTGCGCTGACTGGTTTGAGACGCGGTTCCTGTTACTCTCGGAAGAGACGCCTCCACAAACCCCAGAACCTTGATGCTGTCTGAAAGGGCTGCATCGTCCTCCATAAAAGAGACAATCAGCGCTGCCTGACCTTCTGCGGTTTTGCCAAAGAGCTGAATTTCAGCATTATACCGGGCCACTGCGGCCACGATTTCTTCATGGACAAGAGGCGGTAGATAACCAATATGAAAATTGGTGTACTGCGTTGGCTTAAGGTCCTCGATGGGTACATCCATCGAAAGCCACGGCTCCAGCTGGGAGCACTCGGATTTCAGCGTCATAATCTCAGAATGTGCTGCTGAAAGCTTATCCGAGATCGCTGAAGTTTCCTGAACCAGGACTTCACCCTTTTCGTTACGGTGGATAAATTCATCATAGCCGTAAACGGGGCGGTCATTGAAAAAGCTTTTCTTTTTCTGATAGCGCTGCATAAACCGCAGCATAGCGTCTGCCTGCTGCACGTCTAAATCAATCTGTTCATTTTTTGCGGTTTGTTCTGTCTCTTCGTCGGGTGGAATAGCCATGAACTCACCGCACCTCTGAAGTGAAAGCAGAAGGGCTTCCTTATCTTCCTTCAGGGCAATGAGCTTCGCTTTTTTCATTGGAATAATCATTGCGTTTCTACCCTTTCCAAAATAAATTCAACCGCCTTCGGGACACGAGTCCTGGCCTTTTCAGCCATCTTCTCATCTGCGAGACTCGCATCGTGAAGGACGCGTTCCATTTCCTTTTCGGCCAATGCCTCCTCCTGCAGAAGAACTGCTTCAGAAGCTTCCTTGGCTTCAAGAATCAATGCGTCGCCCTTTTCCCTGGCTTCGGCCTCAGCCTGACGCAGGGTTTCACGCGCTTTTGCTTTTGCTTCAGAACGCATTTCTGCTGCACGTTCCTCAGCTTTGTTGATTGAATCCAGAATCGACATTTAATCACCACCTTTACTCTCAAATTCACACAAATTTCAGATTTTCTTTCAGATCGCTTTTATATTTATACCCAAATTCTTTCAGCAGCAAAAGAAATAACTGGATTCAAAAGCAATCTTTTTGTTGACGTTTACAGATTCGTTTTTGTAACGAAAGACAGATAACGTCTTTGGTACCCGTTCACTTCAAAAAAAAATTTAAAAGAAAACCCATGATAATATATTATCATGGGTCGGGATACTTTTCAACAAAAATTTATAGACATTCTCCAAAAATTTCGACTGCTTTGTCAATTTCTTCTTTATTAATAATTAATGGGGGAACAAATCTTATGGCATCACTGCCCGCTCCTACTAAAAGAAGTCCTTTTTCCATCGCTTTGTTTATAATTTCGCCAGTTGGGACAGAAACAGCCACGCCAACCATCAAGCCCATCCCCCGCACATCGGTAATGCAGGTATGTTCTTTTTTGAGTACACGCAGCTTTTCCATGAGGTAACTTCCCTTTTCAGCTACTTCATCGAGGAAGCCGTCACCGGTAAGCACGCTTAATACATAACGGGAAGCGGCTGAGGCCAGCGGATTACCCCCAAAAGTGGAGGCATGGGTGCCGGGGGTGAAAACCTGAGCCACCTTATCGCAGGCGATGATCCCGCCCATTGGGAAGCCGCCCGCAATGCCCTTGGCCATACAGACGACATCGGGCTTCAGGTTGTAGTGCTGGTAAGCAAAGAACTTTCCGGAACGGCCCATGCCACACTGCACTTCATCAAAGATCAGGACGAGGTTTTCATCGTCACAGAGCTTGCGGACTGCCTGTAAATATTCATAATCAGCCGGATAAATACCGCCTTCACCCTGGATGGGCTCAAGCAGCACTGCGCAGGTTTTATCGGTCACAGCGGCTTTTAAGGCGTCAAAATCATTGAAGGGGACATGTGAAATGCCCGGCAGCATGGGGTCCAGACCCTTATGGTATTTTTCCTGGCCTGTGGCTGTGATGGCGCCGTAGGTGCGGCCATGGAAGGAATGATCCATGGCAATGATCTCAACCGCGTCTTCACTTTTAAACTGTTTGGCGTAAATACGCGCAAGCTTTAAGGCCGCCTCATTGGCTTCTGCGCCGCTGTTGCAGAAAAACACCTTATCCAGCCCGCTGGCCTTTACCAGCATTTCAGCCGCGTCGATCTGAGGCCCGGTCCAGTACAGGTTGGAAACATGCATGATTTTCTGGCACTGGTCCGCGATGGCGGCGTTAAGGTCCGGGTGGTTATGCCCCAGACAGTCCACCGCAATCCCGGCCACACAGTCCAGGTATTCTTTTCCATTCACGTCTTTTAAAACACAGCCATTACCACTTTCAAAGGCAATGGGAAACCGGGCATAGGTGGGCATTATAACCCTTTCCGCCCGTTTAATCAGCTCTTCACTTTTACTCATGTCTTTATCTCCTAAATGTTCATTTTTATGCTTGTGTCAGCGAATGGCGGATCATTGTTCCACAGCCCGCAGCGGTAAAGAGTTCGAGCAGCAGAGAGTGCTCAACCTTACCGTCCAGGATATGGACAGAATTGACCCCGGAACGAATCGCATCCACAGAATTTTCAACCTTCGGAATCATACCGCCGGATATAATTCCCTCTTCAATGAGCCGTTCCACCTCGTCCACGTCCAGCCGGCGGATAATGGAGTCCGGATCGTTGGCATCCATGTAGACACCGTCCGTATCAGTCAGGTAAACCAGCTTTTCAGCTTTCAATTCCTTGGCAATGGCATAGGCCACATGGTCGGCGTTGATGTTGTAGCTCTGTCCGTTTTTGTCACTGCCGATGGGGGCGATAACAGGGATATAATCGCTTTTGAGCAGTGTCTGGAGAAGATCGCTCTTCACCTTGACGATATCCCCCACAAAGCCGATGTCCAGACCGTTGACAAATTTCTTTCTTACCTTGAGCATACCGCCGTCCTTGCCGGAGATGCCCACCGCAGTGATATCGCGGTCCTCCAGAAGCTGGACAATTTCTTTGTTGATTTTACCGGAGAGCACCATCTCCGCCACCTCGATGACATCATCATTGGTGACACGCAGGCCATCGATGAACTCGGTCTGGATATCCAGATTATTTAAGAATGCGGAGATATCCTTGCCGCCGCCGTGCACCACAATGGGGCGCAGGCCGACCAGCTTCATAAGGGCAATATCGTCCATAACGGATTTTTTAATATCATTGTCATACATAAAGCTGCCGCCGTATTTGATGACCACTGTTTTCTTTCTGAATTGCTTGATATAGGGCAGCGCCTCGACCAGGATATTGGCTTTTTCGATATACTGCGCCATGTTCTGTGTGTTATCTGACATTTTTACTTCCTTCTCTGATTGAATGTTTGTATGAATTAAGAACGGTAATCGCCGTTGATTTTGACATAATCGTAGGATAAATCGCACCCCCAGGCAGTCGCTTTATCCTCACCCTCTTTGAGGGTTACCATGATGGAGATTTCCTTTTCGGACAGCACCTTTTTGGCCATATCCTCATCAAAGGCAATGGGGACGCCTTCGTTCAGAAGCGTGATCATACCGGCGCCGCTGAAGAAAACCAGGGATACCTTAAGCGGGTCGAAAACGACCCCGGAGGCTCCGAGTGATGAAAGCACACGGCCCCAGTTGGCATCCTCGCCGAAGAGTGCTGTCTTTACCAGACTGGATTTAATAACAGCCTTTGCCAGCGTGCGGGCATCTTCATCTGTCGCCGCACCGGAGACAGTCACCTCTACAAATTTGGTAGCGCCCTCCCCATCACGGATAATGGATTTCGCAAGGTGCTCATTCACATAATAAAGGGCTTCGCTGAACACCGAAAAATCCTGTGAAGTTACATCATTAAGGGTAATTTCCTTGTTTCCGGCCTCACCGCTTGCCATTACGACCACGGTGTCGTTTGTGCTCATATCCCCGTCTACGGACATCATGTTGTAGGTATCCTGGGTGATTTTAGCGAGCAGCTTCTGGAGGCATTCCGGCTCAATGGCGGCGTCGGTCGTGACATAGGAAAGCATGGTGGCCATATTTGGGCAGATCATACCCGAGCCCTTTGCCATTCCGCCGATATGAACGGTTTTACCGTCCAGTTCAATTTCCACCGCAATAGTCTTGGTGCTCAGGTCTGTGGTGATAATGCCGTGTGCCGCGTCATCTGCGTGCTGTATATCATCACCGAGCGCGTTCACCAGAGACTGCACCCCCTTTAAAACCTTGTCGATGGGCATCACTACGCCGATAACGCCGGTGGATGAAACCAACACATCCTGTGTGCTTACACCAAGCAGCTCAGCCGCTACGCCGGCGGTCTGTTCCACATGGCGCATGCCGGTTTCTCCGGTACAGGCATTGGCGTTTCCGCTGTTGACCACGACCGCGCGTTTGTAAGGCGATTCGATCATGACGGATTTATCCCATTGCACAGGCGCTGCCTGAACCATGTTGGAGGTAGTCATTATGGCTGTTGCCGCGGGCTTGTCCGCAACCAGCAGCGCCATATCCTTATTTCCATTATCCTTTATACCGGCGGCAATGCCGGCGGCCTTAAAGCCTTTTGCGGCCAGAACGCCGCCATCAATTATTTTCATGTTTTATTCCTTTCACCATTAAACCGGAAAATCGGTAATAAAGTCGATTCCTGTTTTTTCATCAAAGCCAAACATGAGGTTCATATTCTGAACCGCCTGTCCGGCCGCGCCTTTTACCAGATTATCTATGGCCCCCACGACAATCACGCGGTTTGTACGCTGATCAACCTTCAGCCCGATATCACAGTAATTTGAGCCTTTTACCCATTTGGTTTCCGGGAGCTTATCCTCCGTCAGACGTACAAAGTACTCATCCTTATAGAAGTCACGGTAAACCTGTCTCAGGCTTTCTTCATCCATATCGGTGGTCAGATTGGCGTAGCAGAGGGCCAGAATCCCACGGTTCATGGGTGTGAGGTGCGGTGTGAACAGCAGCTTCAGGTCTGTGCCTGAAAGCAATCCCAGCTCCTGCTCGATTTCCGGCGTATGGCGGTGTGAGCCGACCTTATAGGCCTTGATGGATTCGTTCACCTCACAGTAGGAAAAGGCAGTGTCACTGCTTCTCCCTGCTCCGGTAACGCCGGATTTTGCGTCGATGATAATGCTCTGAGGGTCAACCAGCTGGTTTTTAAGCAAAGGCGCCAGGCTCAGAATGCTGCAGGTGGTATAGCAGCCTGGGTTGGATAACAGCCGCGCCCCCCGGATGTCCTCACGGTGCAGCTCACACAGGCCGTAAACAGCTTCCTTCAGCAGATCCTTATTATAATGGTTGACTTTGTACCACTGCTCATAAATGTCCACATCCTTGAGACGGAAGTCTGCGCCGAGATCAATGATCTTTGTTTTTTGGAGGACCTCTTCGGTTACCTGCTTTGAGGCGATGCCGTGGGGCAGCGCCATAAAAATCACGTCGGATTTTTCGACCAGCTCGTCCATATCCGCTGTTTCGCATAGAGCGTCTGTCACATTTTCATAGTTTCTGTAGATATCTTTTAAAGGCTGTCCCGCAAAGCTTCTTGAGCCAACGGATACGACTTCCACCTCTGGGTGTCGGTAAAGTATTCTGAGTAATTCCTGCCCGGCATAGCCGGTTCCGCCGATAACTGATGCTTTAATCATAAAATCTCTCCAATTTTAGGTTTATTTTTTATTATACAAATGGTACAATAAATTTTCGATAAATCATTAATAATGAACAATTAATGCAGATCAGTTTATTTTAAACCGAAGTCCTTAATTATTAATTGTTAATGATTCATATATAAAATAGCTTTTATGAAAACTATTTTGTAATTATACCCCTAATCATTTGAATATTCAAGCACTTTTTATGAATATTTATGAATAATTTACGCATATTTTTTCAAATATACCTTGCAATTTCGGTTTTAGTATTGTATAATCATTCACAGATTGTAAGGAAACGCAAGAATAAATCAAATGAAAACAATTAAGAGGAGGCACAGTTTTATGAGTGCAAAAAAAGTTATTTTAGCCTATTCAGGCGGATTGGATACCACCACCATTATTCCATGGTTAAAGGAAACCTATGATTATGAAGTTATCTGCGTATGCGTCGATGTTGGTCAGGGTAAGGAAACCGAAGGTCTGGAAGAACAGGCTTTATCCTCCGGCGCCAGCAAGTTATATATCGAAGATGTTACCGATGAGTTTGTTGAAGAATACTGCTGGCCGGCACTCAAGGCTGACGCGGTCTATGAGAAGAAATACCTGCTGGGGACATCCCTCGCCCGTCCGCTCATCGCCAAGGTGTTAGTAGATATCGCCCATAAGGAAGGTGCGGAAGCCATCTGCCACGGCGCTACCGGTAAAGGGAACGACCAGGTTCGTTTTGAACTGGGGATCGGCGCTTTAGACCCGCAGCTTAAAATCATCGCGCCATGGCGGATCTGGGATTTACAGTCCCGTGAGGACTGCATGGATTTCTGTATCGAGCACGATATTAAAGTCAGCATGAGCCATGACCAGAGCTACAGCCGTGACCGCAACCTGCTGCACATCAGCCATGAAGGCCTGGAGCTTGAAGATCCTTCACTGGAACCAAAATACGACCATTTATTAAAATTAACCAAGACTCTGGAAGAAGCCCCGGACACTCCGGAAGAAATCGAAATCGAATTTTTAAACGGCGAACCCATTAAGATTAACGGCGAAGCCATGAGCCCGCGCAAAATTCTTGAAACCTGTAATGAAATCGGCGGACGCAATGCCATCGGCGTGGTTGACCTCATTGAAAACCGTGTGGTTGGCATGAAATCCCGCGGTATCTATGAAACCCCAGGCGGCACCATCCTGTACCGTGCCCATGAAGAGCTGGAGCATATGTGCCTGGACCGTGAAACCTTTGCCTTTAAACAGCAGGCCGCTGTTAAGTTTGCCGAAATCACCTACAACGGCCAGTGGTTTAACCCGCTGCGCGAAGCCTTATCCGCTTTTGTGGATGAAACACAGAAAACCGTTACCGGTGTTGTAAAATTGAAGCTGTACAAGGGCAACTGTATCCTGACCTCTGTCTCTTCCCCCTACTCCTTATACAACGCAGAGATCGCAAGCTTTACCACCGGGGATTTATATGATCACAAGGACGCCGAGGGCTTTATCCATCTGTTTGGCCTGCCGCTTAAGGTTCGTGCCCTCATGCGTATGAGCCACGAAGAAAAGGAAAAAGAAGCAGAAGCAGAAAAGGAAAATAAATAATGAGTAAAATGTGGGGCGGTCGATTTAATAAAGGAACAGACGCGTTAACGGACGATTTCAATTCCTCTATTTCTTTCGACCAGCGTTTATACAAACAAGATATAAAGGGCAGCATCGCCCATGCAAAGATGCTCGGGAAACAGGGAATCATCTCTGTCCCCGAGTCTGAATTAATTGTCAAAACCCTGGGTGAAATTTTAGAGGATATCGAAGCCGGAAAAATTGACTTCTCCGTCGATATGGAAGATATCCATATGAACATTGAATCCATACTCACCGAACGCATCGGTGAAACCGGGAAAAAACTGCATACCGGCCGCAGCCGTAACGATCAGGTTGCCACCGATATGCGTCTTTACGTTAAGGACATTTCCATGGAGCTCAAGGATCTGATCCGGAATCTGGGCCTTACACTGCTGGATATGGCCAGCAAGCACACCAAAACCATCATGCCGGGTTACACCCATCTGCAGCGCGCGCAGCCCATCACCTTTGCCCATCACCTCATGGCTTATGTCGAAATGTTCAGACGCGACATGAAGCGCCTTGACCAGGTTTATGACATGGCGGATACGCTCCCCCTTGGTTCCGGCGCTCTGGCCACCACCACCTACCCGCTGGACCGCTACTATGTTGCCAGTGAGCTGGGTTTTAAAAATGTATCCATGAACAGCCTTGACGGCGTGTCTGACCGGGACTTCTGTATTGATTTTCTGGAAGCCGTGTCTGTTTTTATGATGCATCTGAGCCGTTTTTCGGAAGAAATTATTCTGTGGTGTTCTTCAGAATTTAACTTTATTACACTGGACGATGCCTTCTCCACCGGCTCCAGCATTATGCCCCAGAAGAAAAATCCGGATATCGCGGAGCTGGTCCGTGGCAAAGCAGGCCGCACCTACGGTGACCTGCTGGGCTTTTTAACCACCATGAAGGGGATTCCTCTGGCCTATAATAAGGATATGCAGGAGGATAAGGAGCCCGTTTTTGACGCCTACGACACCGCTAAAATCTGCGCCATTACCTTTGAGAAAATGATCGGCACCATGACGGTTAACGGTGAGGTGATGCGCAAATCAGCCGCGGGCGGCTTCTCCAACGCGACTGACGCCGCAGACTGGCTTGTGAAGCACGGCGTGGCCTTCCGTGACGCCCACGCCATTATCGGAAAGCTGGTTTTCTATGCTTTGGAAAAGGGCAAAAGCCTGGATGAGCTGACACTGGAAGAATACAATGCCGTCGATCCGGTTTTCGACGAAAGCATTTACGAGGCCATCGACCTGCAGACCTGCGTTAATCAGCGCGATATTATCGGCGGTCCGGCAGAGAGCACGATCCGCCGCGCCATCGCTGTCAACCGGAGCCTTTTTCAGAAAGCTTAAACAAATCAACAATAAAAAACCAGGTACACAGCGGTAAGGCTGTGCACCTGGTTTTTTCGCATCGTTCTTTTAAGAGGGACTTGCCGTATCAGGAAATTTCGGACGCGCCGGTACAGCCGACAACATTCCCGCAGCATGGACAAAGGTTTTGTGGTGTCTGTATGATATTTTCCTTGACTGTGCCCCAGGGGGCTGCCTTACAATAAAGAAAAGGCCCATTCACAAAACAGGAGGAATACACATGCAAATCAAGGAGGCGTGCGGAAACTGCCATCTGACTAAAAAATCAATCCAATATTACGAGGATAAAGGCTTGATTTCACCCCGAAAGCTCGAAAATGGCTATCGGGATTACAGCATGGAGGATATTCGGACGCTCAAAGAAATCTTTGTACTCAGACGGCTTGACCTGAATGTCCGGGAGATCAAAGGCATCTTAGAGAGCACCGATAAACAGGCTGCCCTTAAGAAATACCAATATCTGGCAGATTTAAAGCAGGACCACCTTAAAACTCAGCGGGCGTCAGTCATGAAGCTTATTGCGGACGATGATATCGAGAAAGCGTTTCAGATTCTGCAAGCCTCTGAAAACCAGTGGTATACAGTCAAAGAGCGGCTTTTGTTCTCTTTTCCAGGGAATTATGGCCTGTTTATCGCACTGCATTTTGGAAAATTTCTCAACGGAAGAATTGATACAAAAGAAAAGGAATCTGCCTATCGTGCAGTGATTGAGTATCTGGACAGCGTCGAGCTTTACCTGGATCCTGAGCTTTCAGTCTGTCTGGAGGAAATAACCAGTGTCATGGATCCCGAATTGATGGCGACAGAAACAAGCCAGGCGTTAGACACAGCCTGTCAGGACATCGATGCCTATATGGCTCAAAACGGCGAAGCCATTGCCGCTTATTTCGAATATAAAAAAACCGACGCCTTTAAAAACAGTTTGGCAGGGCGTCTTGAACGCAGTCTTCTTGATTTTCAAAATAAAAGCGGCTACCTGAAAAATTTTATTCGCAATATGGAGATACTCAGCCCTGAGTATCAGACTTATCTTGCACAGCTGGAAAAAGCGAATGAATTGTTTATGGAAAAAATTCCGGAAGCCAAAGACTTGTACAGCGACAAAATATAAAACAAGCACGGCACATTTTTGCGCCGTGCTCATTATTTTTAAAAGCCAAGAAATACAATTTCGGACAATGCCGTATCGTATTCGCCGTCCTCAGGACCGGAGTAGGTATCCTCAATGGTAAAGCTCAGGGTATCGCCGCCGTGGACAGTTACCACTTCGGGTAACATAAAATACTGCGCGCCCCGGTCATTTTCCAGCTGCAAGGTGCAAAGTGGTGACCCGTCATACAGGTGTACCTTTAAGAGGCGGACACGCCCGTTTTCGGCAAATGCCTGGTCACTTTTGCAATATCCGTTTCGGATGAGAAAGCCTTTCATTTCCATGCTGTGGGCCGGCGTGATTAAAAGCCGTTCCCCTACACCAGAGCCAGACGCGCCTTCGACCCATGCTGTATCAAGGCTGTTATCCTTTAAATTTTCAGCGCCGTAGGAAATACCGGCCATCGGTGCCTTGGTTGAGGAAGCGCTGATCTGGTAGTCCTGTGTTCTCGGAATATTTTCTCCGCCAGAGGCCGCCCGCAATGTGCCGTAATCCTCATAGGCTTTGGCAGAGCCGGTATCCATTTCTGAGGCGGCAGTGGGCTGGACTGTAGCGGTGGGAGTTGGCGATTCTGCCTTCTCCTTTCCCTTGCTGCCATCAGTATAAATATTGACACAACCCGAAAAACAAAGACAGGCCGCCAAAATAAGCGCCGTTGCCGTTAACCTTTTCATTTCTGGTCCTCGCTTTCAAAAGTTTTTCTTTTTTTCATCATAGCACCTTTTTAAAGTCCTTGCAACTAAAAAATGAGCACGGCACATTTTTGCGCCGTGCTCATTTCTTTCGGTTCTCGTACGCTTCCATCTGCATGCGGTCTGCAATTTCAAGATCACGCATACCGGCCCGGGATTCCATATGGTGCCGGAACTCATGCCGCAGTGTTTTTTCCATCTGCTTTTTTAAAGCCTCGTCACTCAGGTAACCGTATACCCGCTCAAAGGATCCATAATAAATGACAATATAGCGCCCCATGATCGAATCGCGGTGATACTCCCCCATGATATAGAGGTCGTCCCCTGTGGCCTTGGGGTGGCGTTTGACTTCCGGCAAAAGCAGAATGCCCCCATTCAGCTCTTCGTAAAAAGCCGGCGGCAGTGTATTGGCAATGGCGTCCAGTGTTGTTTCAAATTGATCAATATCCATCATTTTATCCGCCTCCCTTCTTCAAATGCCATTTTGTATTCTTTACGGCGGTTCTTTAGTATGGTATAGTAAGACTATCATACCATGACATAAGGAGACCATCAAATGAATTGTGAAGAAACCTTAAATAAGCTGGATACTCTGGGCATTACCTATGAAAAAACAGACCACCCCGCTGTCTATACCATTGACGAGATGGATAATCTGGGCATTACGCTTAAGTGCAATGTCGTTAAAAACCTGTTTTTGCGCGACGCCAAAGGAAAACGCCATTTTCTCGTAGTGCTTGACAAGGATAAAAAAGCGGATCTGGCAGGAATCCGTGAGCAGCTGGGCTGCTCCAAACTCAGCTTTGCCTCAGAGGATCGCCTCATGAAGCATCTCCAGCTGACAAAGGGCGCGGTGACGCCACTGGGTGTATTCGGCAACCCTGAGGCCAATGTAGAGGTGGTTCTGGATAAGGATCTGGTGGGCTGCCCAAACCTTGGCGTACACCCCTGCGACAATACGGCAACGGTTATCCTCAGTTATGAGGATCTTATGAAATGCATTGAGGACAATGGCAACAGCATTGTTTTATTAAATATATAAAAGAAAGGCGGCGACACAATGCGTAAAGCAAATCGAGAAATTAAAGACGAACAGCTCATGCGGCAGATCCTGGAAACAGCGGATACCTGCCGTCTGGCATTAAACACCGGCGGGGCACCTTATATTGTTCCGCTCAGTTATGGATATACCCTGGAGGGCGGTGCGCTAACCCTCTTCTTTCATTGTGCCGATGAAGGCCGCAAGCTTGAGCTCATGGCCGGCGATAACCGGGTTGGATTTGAGCTGGACTGTGGACAAAAGCTGGTCACCGGGCCCAAAGCCTGTCATTACTCTACTCAGTTCATGAGTATCGTAGGATGGGGACTTCTGGAAAAGGTGACTGATTCTGACGCTAAAAAGACCGCTCTCAGCCACTTAATGCGCCATTACAGCGGCCGTGACGACTGGGATTTTGATGAAAAGGTGCTGAGCCACACCGCCGTTTTAAGGCTGGCAGTCCATGAATTTACTGGCAAGGCTAACCGAAAGGAGCGCGTATGATTCTTTTCAGCAGTGACTATTGTGAGGGGGCACATCCGAGAATTCTGGAAGCGTTAGCCCACACCAATTTTGAGCAGACCGAGGGTTATGAGGAAGACCCCCATTGCGACAACGCGCGCGCGTTAATCAAAAAAGCCATCGGCTGTCTGGCCTGCGATATCTATTTTTTATCTGGCGGTACCCAGACCAACATGGCTTTTATCGCCCATGCGTTAAAGCCCTGGCAGGCAGTGATTGCCGCTGAAACCGGCCATATCTGCACCCATGAGACCGGCGCCATCGAGGCGGCCGGGCATAAGATTATCACCATGCCGGCAGAGGACGGCAAGCTGACCCCGCAGTTAATCCAGTCGGGGGTTGATGCCCACACCGATCACCATATGGTCGCGCCCAAAATGGTTTACCTGTCCGATTCCACAGAAATCGGCACGGTTTATACAAAGGCTGAGCTGACCGCCATACGGCGTGTCTGCGACCAAAACAGCTTGTATCTTTATGTGGACGGCGCGCGCCTATCCTCTGCCCTTACAGCACCCGGAAACGATCTGGCGCTGTCTGATTTTCCGGAGCTCTGCGACGCCTTTTATATCGGAGGCACGAAATGCGGCGCCCTGTTCGGCGAGGCGCTGATCCTTGTCAACCCGGCGCTGGCGGAGGATTTTAATTTTACGCTGAAGCAGCGCGGCGGCCTTTTTGCCAAAGGGCGTATTCTTGGCATTCAGTTTGAGGAGCTTTTTAAAGACGGGCTTTATCTGGAACTTGGCGCTCACGCCAACGCGCTGGCCGCCCGGCTGAAGGCAGCCTTTGAGGACAAGGGCTTTCCCTTCCTGGTCGACTCCCACAGCAACCAGATTTTTCCGATACTGCCCAATGAGCTGATCACTGCGCTGAGAGAAAAAATCTCCTTCAGAGATCAGGAAGTTATCGACGATGGACATACCGCTGTGCGGTTTGTAACCTCCTGGGCCATGACCGATGCCATGGTGGACGTGTTGATAGAGGCTTTAGACAGGCTGTGCCATGAATAAATTACATCTGGCCTTCAGGGTATTCCTTCTGGCCACTGGCGTTATGGCGCTTGTAATCCGCCTCTCCACCCTGGTGGTGGATACCGCGCTGTCCATTGACTTTACAGGCTTTCAGACCTTTGCCCTTGTGAGCTTTGCCCTGTATGCGGCTCTTGCGGTTATCACGCTGGTTCTGTCCTTTTTATCGCTGAAAAAGACAAGCGGCTCGGCCATCCCGGGCCAGATCCTGTACATCGCCTGTCTGTTTGTGCTGCTGGCCGTTGTTTTAAACATGCCCGCCTTTTTTAAAGCCGCCACTTTAGACTTCTCCAGCGCTTCACCGGCATTTGTGGCGGTCAATTCGCCGTTTCTTTTTAATTACGGAAAGGGCTTTGGCAGTATCGCCATCGGTGATTTCACCAATTACTTTTTAGGCCTTGCCATAACGGTCAGTATGGTCATGGGCATTATCGCGCTGGCGCTTCTGGTGCGCTCCGCCAGAGAGACCCGCGGCTCTGTACGTTCCTCTCTGGGCGGCAAAACAGCGCCGCCGTCAATGCGTTATTCCAGGCCGGGCAGAACCGCGGATTACCGCCGGCCACGCGCGGCTGCAAAACGTGTGAGCTCTGAGGGGCAGGTGGACATATTTGACAGCAGCAATGTATTTTTTTCGCGTCACACCGAGGATGATATCTTTTAATCCTGATTTCTGTATTCTAAGTTAAAGGCATTGCGGAGTCAATGCCTTTTCTTTATAATAAGATTAAATGAATCCTGAAAGGAGTCTTTTATATGAAACTGACCGTACTTGTTGATAATCATACCAGCATCGACCATTACTACCTGGGTGAGCCAGGCCTGTGTTACTATATTGAGGACGAGGGCTCGCGCTTTCTTCTGGATACAGGCTATTCAGATATTTACATCGAAAACGCCAGACGCCTCGGCATTGATTTGTCAGCCATTGACACCATCGTGCTCTCCCACGGCCACAACGACCACACCGGCGGACTTCCAGCCTATTTTGATCATTTCGACAATCCCGGGCTTAAAATCATCGCCCATCCCGAGGCCCTGTCCGAAAAACAGTTTGACGGCGAAAGCATCGGGATCACCCTGTCTGAGATGACCCTGCATGAAAAAAGCCAGCTGATTTTAACCAAAGCGCCCTACAAGGTCAGCCCAAATTTTACTTTTTTAGGTGAAATTCCTCAGCTTATGGATTTCGAGCCGCGAAAGGCCATTGGAACCACCGGAGGAGAAAGCTGTAAAGATAATTCCGACTTTCTTTTTGACGATTCTGCGCTGGTCTACACCACGGCGGCAGGCATCTATATTGTGACAGGCTGCTCACATTCCGGGATCTGCAACATTGTAGAACACGCCAAAGCTGTTGCGGGCGACAGCCGGGTGCTTGGCATTATCGGGGGCTTTCATTTGTTCAAGCTGGGCGAACAGGTCGACCAGACAATCCAGTATTTTAAAGACAACCATATCGAAAGCCTGCTTCCCTGCCACTGCACCTCTTTCCGGGTAAGGGCCGCCATCCATCAGGCCGTTCCGCTTAAGCGGGAGGTTGGTGTCGGGCTGACCCTGGAGTGGTGAGGCCATGGACGATAAAGTTCGCTGGACCATCAGCCAGAAAATTCTGCTGGCCCTTACGCTGATCAGCTTTTTCGGGATGATCATTTATCTGATTGTCTGCTGGGACCAGATTCCTGAACGGCTGATCTCAAAATTTAACGCTGAGGGTGAGGTGATCCGCTACAGTAAAAAAGCCTTTACGCTGGTACCCATGATCATGATCGAAAGCATTATGTTTGTAATCATCACCATCATCAGCTTTTTTCCAGCGGCGGTCACAAATATCAATGCCACCAGGCACATTGAGGATGGCCTGAACATTTACAACGCATCCGCTTTTGAGCGCATACGCCTCTTGACACGCACCATTATCCTCATTGCGGACCTGCTTTTTGTCAATCTTTTTAACACCATTTTTCTGTCCATGATTTATTCGGGCGATGTTATGGTGCAGAACAGAGTAACACTCTATATTATTATTGGTTTTGCAGTTTTGCTTGCCGCTGCCATTCTTTTTTATTATTTTCGCCTGCGGCAGATTATGAAAGGACATTCACGCTGAACATGAAAAAATACACGACGCTTCTGTTTGATGCCGACGGCACGCTGATGGATTTTAAAAAAACAGAGGCCCAGGCTCTGGACCAGACCTTTAGAAAATATGGCGTTCATCCGACAAGGGAGATTCTGGACCTTTACGCGGACATCAACCACGGCCTCTGGAAAGATTTTGAGCATGGGCTGATTGACAAGGATACGCTGGTTACCAGCCGCTTCCGGCTTTTATTTCTTGAGCTCGGGCTGGATATTGACGGCGATGCCTTTGAGGCCGATTATCAGCCGGCTTTGGGACGGGGGGCCTTTCTCATTGACGGGGCCTATGACCTCTGCCGTGCTTTAAAGCCGGATTTCAGGCTGTATATTATCACGAATGGTGTTTCGAGCACCCAGTACAGCCGCCTCTCAGCCACCGGCCTTGACAAGCTCATGGACGGTGTCTTTGTCTCTGAGGATGCCGGGGCGCAAAAGCCTCAGAAAGAATTTTTTGAGTATATGGCCGCCCGTATTCCCAGCTACAATCCAGCCGAGTCGCTGGTCATCGGAGACTCCTTGACCTCTGATATTCAGGGCGGCATAAACGCCGGTATTGATACCTGCTGGTATAATCCGGGCAGGGAGAAAAACTCCCTTGGCATTCATGCTGATTACGAAATACACACGCTCGGGGCGTTACCCTCCCTGTTAAAAAGTTAAGAATCAGTGCAAGTAAAATCAAGCGGCGGACGCTCACTTTCCCTATAATAAATGTAGAGCGGTTGAAACGAGGTGAACGGAAGAATGTACGAGTGGCAAAAGCAAATTCAGATAATTGTTGATGAAATTGATCAGTGCATTAAAAACTATAACGACGAGGCTTTGACCTTACGTTTTCTTTCACAAAAGCTGGGATATTCCGAGTTTTATACAACGAGGAAATTCAAAGAAATATCCGGTATGGCGTTCAGGGATTACCTGAGGCACCGAAAATTGGCTTTTGCGCTGAAAGAGGTTCGCGACAGTAAAAAAAACATTTTGAATATTGCTTTTGATTACGGATTTTCTTCACACGAGGCTTTTACCAGGGCTTTTAAAAAAACGTATGGTATCACGCCAAGTGCATACCGGAAAAACCCCAGACTGGTCGTTCTCCGCACAAAGCTAACCCCTTTTGACCGCTACTTTTTAGGATTTGGAGAGATCGGTATGGTAAAATCTACAGAGGATATTAAAATTTATTTTGTAACCATCTCAGCGCACAAGTTTTTGCATATAAAAAACAGTGAGAGCAATGGTTATTGGGATTTTTGGGAAAAGCAGCGTCTTATTCCAGGACAGGACTGCGAAACAATCTGCGGCTTACTCGACAGCATTAAGGGAAAATTAGATGATGACGGCGGCAGTGAAACAAACAGCGGCAGCGGCCAGATTATGGCCTATATCAATGACCCGGCGGGCCGGCTCTGCGACTGGGGCTTTCCGCGTACGGAGTGCTACGGTGTGCGGCTTCCCATTGACTACAAAGGCGAGGTGCCGCCGCAAATGCTTATGATTGACGTGCCCGAGGCTGAGTACATTGTTTTTGAGCACGGCCCCTTCGATTATGAGCAGGAAAACCGTACCGTGGAGGAGAAGATTGAAAAGGCCATGTCCAATTTTGATTTTAAAGGTACCGGCTACTGTTTTGATACCTCCCCTGACCGAATCATTTATCTGTATTACAATCCGGAACAGTTCTGTAAATATGTCAGACCTGTGCGGAAACAGGCATAAAAAACGCCGGCCTCCGATGTTATGCGAAGCGCCGGCGTTTTTTATCATATTATCCGTTATTATTTAGTTTTGCTGGCTTTTCAGACTGTCCTTGATGGCGTTCATGATGTCTGCGCTCATAATATTGCCGAAAACAGCGTTGACGGCACCTGTATCCATGTTTACCATCCATTTGCCATTTTCCTTCACCACAGGAAGATCGAGCTCATTGGTCACGGTTTTTCCCTTGGCTTCCTTTACCAGGTTTAAAAACCGGTCTTCAGAGGGATCCTCGCCGATCAGTTTATTGATCACCTGGGACAGGTCGCGGTTCGTTACCTGAACCTTAACCGTTGCCTGGTCGCCGTTTGTCTGGCTCTCGAGGATCTTATAGGAAAAATCCTCAGTCAGGTTTGTAAGAAGCTCCTGAGACTCAGGGTCCTGGGCATCGGTAAGCAGCTGATTATCATTTGAGGTCAGACCGCTCAGTGCCCCGAATTCCCCGCCGAGGCTTATCTTGATATTTTCGTTCAGGGTTTTTGCGTCCTTGTCTTTAAACGCGTCAAAAACGATTTTTACTGTCCCCTCTGGTGTCGATGGATCTGCGGTTACTTCCATACCGGGGGTATCGCCTGTCTGTGCCGGGGCGTTCTTTTTTGCGCAGGCGGTCAAAGAGAAAACCATGAGCGCCGCAATGGCAAAGGTTAAAATTCTTTTTGCTTTCATTATTTGTACTCCTCCTTATCATTTGTCTCTATTCTACCAGAATTCTCCAGAAAAAGCTTAGAATTTCAGATTTCTTCAGAATTCTTTAGAAATGAATTCGGAAATAAAAAAGAGCCCGGAGGCTCCTTTTAAGGCAATCTATTCAATGACTTTTAAGTCCATGTTGATGTTCTGTGTAACATCTTTTTTAAACCATTTCTGGGAGAGCTCAGCCAATTTGCCGTTGTCTCTTAATTTTTGCAGTGTTTCATTCATTTTTGCTGCAAATTCAGTATCGTTTTTACGCATGGTCACACCAATCGGTTCATTGGATAAAATATCAGAAGTAACGCTGTAAACATCAGGCTTCAGACCGGTATAAAACTGACCGACGGGCTGGTCTGTCAAAATATAATCAATGGTCTTTCCTTCCAGAGCCGCAAAGGCATCGAGCATGGCGTCAAATTTGTTCAGGTTCATGGTATTTCCGTCATTGTCGATCATGGCCTGTGCCGCGATATCGGCAGTGGTTTCGATCTGAACGCCGACTTTTTTACCCTTCAGGTCTTCCGCTGTTTTAGCCGGTGTTTCGTCATTTCTGGATACGATAACGATCCCGTTTACCATATAAGGATCAGACATGCTGAAACCATTCTGGCGGTCCGGAGTAATGCTGGTTCCTGAAATAATGGTTTCATACTGGTTTGCGTTCAAGCCGTTAAAAATACCATCCCAGGCAGTGTCTACCCATTCAGCCTTAACACCCATTTCTTCGGCGATGGCGTTTCCAAGGTCGATGTCAAAACCGATCATTTCATTATTTTCGTCACGGTATTCCAGTGGAACATAGGTTGCGTTTGTACCAATTTTTAATACACCGTCAGCCAGAGGATCTTCGGCCTGTTTCTTTTCACCGCCACTGCAGCCTGCCAGTGTCAGGGATGCCGTGAGCAGCAGCGCTACGGAAGCGCCGATAAGTTTCTTATTCATTTTCATTTCTCTCCTCCTAATGATTTTAAACTCAAGTCCTATTATACAGCATTATGCATAATAATTCAAGCAGATAAGCTGATGACGGATTCAAATGAATAAAAGTACCCTGATTATACGATTGTATACAATGTTTTTAACAGTTCTTAACTTAAGGCCTATGCCTGTTCAAGCGCTTCCAGGGCTTTGGAAAGCTGGTCGGGGCACGAAGTGGTTTTATAGCCGCAGGTGATGCCCTTTAGCTTTGGAATGACCTCCTCGACCCGTAAGCCTTCTACCAGGGCGGCGATTCCCTTGGCATTACCATTACAGCCTCCCAGAAACTCAAGATTCTTAATGATGCCGTCCTCCACTTCAAAAGTGATGGAGCGGGAGCATACGCCCTGTGTCGTATATTCGTATCGCATGATAATCTCCTTTTAGTTTAAAAAATTCCAGAGATAACCTTACCACAAAATATTTTTTTTGACAAGCGCCTGCGTCCAAAAGAAAACACAAAAAATAACTAGAACCGATCTGCCCTTTTATTTACGTCTGGCAAACCGGCTCTAGCGTTCAATCTCGGTTAGCATGTCTTTTGGACTCACTCCCTTCAATTGGCTTTCAAATCTCAAAATCTTCATTTGTTGTTAAGTAAACACCATCCCAACCTTATTCCCTATTCAATTGTAATGCTCTACTCGTATTTTTCAGTTTATCCTGTGTCTATCTTTATCATTTATCTTTGTGAGACGCCTTACTCAACAACTTTCACATTTAAGACTCGATATGCTATAAATATAATACTCATTGTCCTTCAGATTTGTCTGCACACGCTTTAAAGGCTACCTACTAAATTACTTTCGATTATCCGTTTCAATCCATTATTCAACCGAAACATTAACGATAATTTGTGTAAAATAATGATGATCAAAATATATGATGAACGTGTCCTACTGTTTTATAATAAATTATTGTTTCCGAGTAAGCCACTGTTGCTCTTTATAGTTTAATCCTTGGTCGTTGGGACTTATTTACTTTTCAATGACCTTCCAAATCTGTCATTTTCAACTTTTGTTGATCTTGATCTTTGATTTGTCTATATTATAATACGATTACATGCAAATGTAAAGGTTTTTCTTGTAACAAATTTGTAAAATTAAGAAATATTTAATTCCTACGAAATCTTGAGAATGAGTGTAAAGGCCATGCCGTTTTCCAGAATCTCAGCGGTAAGCTCCCCTTCCATTTGTCTGAGGTAGGTTCTGCTGATGTACAGCCCCAGCCCGTTTCCAGTCTGGCCCTGCACATTACTGCCTCTCCAGAAGCTGTTAAAGAGGCTGGTGATCTCATTTTCACGAACCGGTCTGCCGGAATTCTGGATACGGATGAGCTCATGCCCTTCTTCCTGCGCGCACTTTATCTGAATTTCCCGGCCGTCTCCGTATTTTACAGCATTTTCAACAATATTTTCGATCACCTCTGTCAAACGCTCGGGGTCTCCGTACACCAGGCGGTTTTCATCACATATCATCTTAAAGAGAATATGCCGCTGTTCCATCTGGCGGTGCAGGCCATCTCCGAGCCCTTTCATAAAATCGCCCACATAAAAATCCCGGTTACAGATCTCAGCTTCACTTATCGCCTCCGATGAGCTTTTGATAATCTCATCAACCAGTCCCTCAATCTGCACCACCTTAGCCTCAATTAACCGGGCACATTCGTCCTGTTTTTCCGGGGTCTGGTACAGGTGGGTGTAAAGGGCGCTGGCATAAAGGCGGATAGCGGCCAGTGGCGTACGGATATTGTGAGAGAGAGAAGCTACCAGGGTTTTGCGGTCCCGCTCAAGCTTCAGACGCTTCTGCCGCTCGTCACCAAGCGTTTCCCGCAACATATCAAGTCCCCAGATGAACCGTCCGAAATACCGGTTTTTTTCTTCCTTAAGGCCTTCACTCAGCTTTCCCTTTGCCAATGCTTCAGGAAGACTTGAAGCCCGGTTAAAAGGCTTCAGTATTTTCTGGCCGACATAAATAAGCGCGCTCAAAGCAATCAGCGTGAGCAGCGCCATACAGACAACCGCTGTTTTTAAAAGCCGGTAGAGACTGCTCTGCTCAGGTGTGTAGGTAAACCGCGCATAGCCAGCCAGAACCCCGTCGCGGTAAACGGGCATTATCTTATAATCCCCGTTCATACCAGCACCGGTAAAAAAAGACGCGGTCTCCTGTTCGTCTGCCCCTTCCGGCAGCCAGTCACAGGTTTTTACCCGTTTCATCTGAGGGAGCATCGTGCTTATGGCGCCCTCGTCTGCCGAGAGTGCGTCCGTCAGGCGGTTGATCTCGATCAGGTATTCCCGGCTGCTCTGCTCGAACGAACGCCGTGCCTCCAAGGCTAAAAGGATAACAGCCGCCATTCCCGCGAAAAATACCGCAAAAATCAAAAGTCTATAATGTCTCATAGCGATAGCCTACGCCCCAAACCGTCTTGATGCGCCGGGGATTTTTGGGATCTGCTTCAATTTTTTCGCGAAGCTTGCCGATATGCACTGTTAAGGTGGAGGGCTCGCTGAAGCAGTCCACACCCCATACCTTATCAAAAATCCAGTCCTTTTGCAGGGTTTTCCCGGCGTTTTCCAAAAGCAGCACCAGAAGTTCATATTCTTTAAGGGTTATGTCGAGGGGCGCCCCCTTCAGGCACACTGTACGGGAAGCGGTGTCAACCACCAGGTCCTTATCGCGTAAAAGCGGGTTTTCCGCCCGGTTCCCATAGCTGCGGCGCAGCTGGGATTTTATCTTGGCCAGAAGCAGGCCGATGGAAAACGGCTTACCCATATAATCATCCGCGCCCAGGTTAAGACCTGTGATCTGGTCATCATCGCCGCTGCGGGCGCTGATGATAATCACCGGCAGATTCTGGCGGCTCCGGATTCTTGTGCACACGGTAAAACCGTCGATATCCGGCAGCATAATGTCCAGCAGTACCAGCTTTACCGCAGCGTGCTCAAGATAAGCCAGTCCCTGCTCACCGGCAGTACACCATTTAACCGGATAACCCTCCCGTTCTAAAAAGTCTTTTATGATTGAGCCCAGGGCTTTGTCATCCTCAATGAGCAGAATATCCGTTTCCATATGTCCTCCTTTATTTCTCTGTTTTTACCATCCCATATCCATGAGCCAGTGGTTTAGGCCGCGCTCACGATCTTTTGCACAATCAGGTGCTTTGGGCAGATGGTATTCGCCGTTGATGTTTCCATCTCTTATGTAAAGTACCCGGTCCGCCCGGGCCGCAACGGCCGGGTCGTGGGTCACCACCATGAGCGCGGTTCCCTGGGCGTTCACCTGATCGAGTACATTCATTACCTCTCTCGCCGCCCTTGAATTAAGGGCGCCTGTTGGCTCGTCCGCAAAAAGAATTTTTGGCCGGTTGATGAGCGCGCGGCAGATACAGGCTCTCTGAAGCTGGCCGCCGGAGGTTTCAGAAATATCATTGTCGGCGAGCTCGATGATGCCGAGCTGCTTCATAAGCACATCGGCATCGGCGTTTATCTCCGGCCGGCTGCGCTTATTCGCCATATAAGCGGATAAGATGATATTATCATAGATAGACAGGTTTTTCAAAAGATACATCTGCTGAAAGATAAAGCCCATCTCCGTGAGTCTGAGAGACGCCATGGCTTCCTCGTTCATGGATGAAAGCCTCCGTCCATCAAACGTAATTTCTCCGGCTGTCAGCCGGTCCATGCCGCTGACCGTGTAAAGCAGCGTAGATTTTCCGGAACCGGAAGGCCCCATCACCGCGGTGTATTCCCCTTCCCCAATGCTCAGATTTACGTTGCGCAGCACATTGTTCTGCTGCTTATTGACAATATAGGTTTTACAGAGGTCCCTGACTTCGAGTAATGTTTTCATAATTATTCTCCTGTGATATCCCAGATATGTATCCGCTTTATTTTGCCGCAGCCGGTGAAAACAGCGGTCATTACAACGGCTAAAAGCGCGAGCGGACAAAGGATATAAATTTCAAAAAAGTTTCCGCTAAAGCTGATATGGCCGCCGACACCAAAGAGGCTGAACAGGCTGTTCATCATCGGCTCACCAAAAACCCCCGATAAAAGGCTTCCCGCAATGGCTGAGGCCATGAGCACCAGAAAAATCTGTAGTGCCAGACCGTTTCTGATCTGTGAGACGCGGAAACCGCTGCTTCTCATAATGGCAATGCTCTGTTTCTGTTCCAGAATTCTGAGGCGGATAAACAGGGCCGTGATCAGGAAAACAATGAGCGCAATGATCATCAGAACGATCAGAACAATGGTGTTGAGCTGGTCTGCGAATCCGCCGCTGTATTGCGCTGAGTAATCCGCCGGGGTCATAACCTTCAGGTCTTTATGGTTTGCCTTTAACGTATCAATCATGGCCTCATGATCCCCTTCCGGCAGTCTGCCCACAAAATTTACGTTGTAGCCCTGTTTTAAGGAATTATCCGGCCCCAGCCGCAGCACATTCCCAAGGTTCATCCCGCTGTTATACAGGCCTGTGATTATGAAATCCCTTTCTTCCTGGCTGTCTGTCGTGATGCGGATGGTGTTTCCAACGGTTTTTCCGTAACGCGCTGCAATGCTTTCAGTCAAGGCAACTTCGTTTTTCAGCTGCGGTGCTGTTCCGCTTGTGTAGGCGTACTGGTCAAGGGGCCAGGCCATCATGGTTTCACTGACTGTTTCCTTTGTTTTTTCATCATCGGTACTGATTTTAACGGAGGAGATGTATTCACTCTGCACCTCAAGCTCTGGTATATCCTTTTTCAGGGCATCTTCGATTGATCGCCGCAGGGCTTCAATATCTGCGGTATCCATATAGCTGTTGCTGCCGGCAACATAAAAATCGCCACCGCTCATGCCCAGGTAGGTCATCATTTCTGTGCCGGTGATAAAATGCCGCAGATTGAGCGGAATAATCATCACAGCGATACAGAGGACAAAGGTGATGGCCAGAACCGTATAGCTCTTAAAACGTGATATGAGATCATTCAGCGCTATAAATACCACTGGCGGCATTTTTTTTCTGCGGTACAGAGCGCTGCGCCCAACCGGCTTGAAGCGCTCGCCGGTATTGCCCTGGCGGATGGCGTCTACAGGCGAGATCCGGGCAAGCCTTCTCAGGCAGAGCTGGCAGAACAGAAGGGTCAGGCCAACGACCAGCGCGGCTCCAAGGGCAGCCATGAGCAGACCCAGTCTATTTTGAGGCATGATCAGCGATTCAGAGATGCTTTTGGACATATAGCCCGCAAAGGGAATGCTGAGCAGAAAACCGGCTGTCCCTGCCATCAGCGACAGAATAATGTATTTAGAAAGATACAGCCTCCTGATCTGCCGGTTTTTAAAGCCGAGTGCCTTCATAACGCCGATTTCCCGATAGTCATCCTCCACTGCCGAGACAATGGTGAAGCGCAGGATCAGAAAACCGATGGCCGTCAGAAAAATACAGACCAGAAACAGAAAAGCAGCGACCACACCATCCACCGCCATATAGGCAACGCGTACCAGTCCCTTGGTCAGATTTCCCACATCCGGCAGTCCAGCATCGCTATAGCTGGTAAAAAGGTCAATGTCCTTTGTTCCAGGAGCCGTCTGTACCGAGAGCAGGCTTCCCTGTATCTGGCCGCTTTCCTCCGAAAGCTGTTTAAGAACCCTGAAATCAGTATCTGAAACCATAAGCCTCTTAACGCCAACCATTGCGGCGCCCCAGGCAGCATCCTTTGTAAAGGCTGTGATCCGGAAAGCCTTCTCGGTACCGCCGATTTTTATTTTGACCGTATCCCCCATTTCCAGATCGTACTGGCTTTTCAGGTATACTGGAACCGCCATTTCACCGGGGTTCAGTTTGAAAAGAGCGTTCTGCTCATTGAAAACCAGGTTCATATCCTCTGGAATGGTCTGGAGATAGAGCATCATGGAGGAGGCTATCGCCTTATCCGAAGAAGCTCCTGGCAGCAGAAATTCCTCAGGCTTTATACTGACCACCCGGGCATTTTGATAATCTGTGATGACTGGGCTGCTCTCAACCCATTTCTGTATTCTGCCAGTCATTTCCGCTTCACCTTCTATGGGATAATTAATGGTGAAAGCCGCGTCAGATATTTTGGCCGCGTCAAAGAAATAGTCCAGCGCGGTGGCAGTTGTGACCATGAGATTCATGCTTCCGGCTGCCAGCATGGCAGACAATACAATAAAAATCAGCAGCACGCTGTTGGTGGTTTTCTTTTTGCGCAGGTCATTCTTGAAAATTCTGAAAAACAAATTGACACCTCTCTCTTAAGTGATGTCCTTAGTATAAACGGAAAATTGTTAAAAAATCCTAAAGTAAAAAAATATTTCAAAAAATCGAAAACGCCCAAAGCTATTTTAAAAAATAGTCTTGGGCGTTCTCGATAATTTGGATTAGTTTTTCTTACATTTACAGCTCGCCAGGATGGCTTCTTCGTTTCGGGTTTCTCTGGATTCCTGAAGCGGGTTGTGGTAGCCTGCGCCTGGCGCCTTATCCACTGCATCCTCGTCTAAAAGGGGATTGGCATACATTTCTGCCTTTACTTCGCTGGCAGGTTTTTCTTCTGCTGCGGCTTCTGGTGCGACGTCATTGGGATCATTCTTTTTACACTTACAGCTCGCCAGGATGGCTTCTTCGTTTCGGGTTTCTCTGGATTCCTGAAGCGGGTTGTGGTAGCCTGCGCCTGGTGCCTTATCCACTGCATCCTCGTCTAAAAGCGGGTTGGCATACATTTCTGCCTTTACTTCGCTGGCGGGTTTTTCTTCTGCTGCAGCTTCTGGTGCGGCGTCATTGGGATCATTCTTCTTACACTTACAGCTCGCCAGAATGGCTTCTTCGTTTCGGGTTTCTCTGGATTCCTGAAGCGGATTGTGATAGCCTGCGCCTGGTGCCTTGTCAACTGCGTTTTCGTCCAACAATGGGTTTACATACAATTTTTCTTCCTGTGATTTCATTTCTCTTACTCCTTCAACTTTAAAAAATTTTTACGGTAATAAACTTGCCGATTTATTTGTAACTTGTTTTGTTACTGTTTATACTGTAATTATATTTGTTACATATCGTTTTGTCAAGTACTTTTTAAAATATTTTTTAAAAAAGCTGAAAAAAGCCGGAAATAAAAAAAACCGGTCGGTTTCTCCTAGAAACAGGCTCGGTCTCAAAAAATGACTAAGACCAGTTTTACTTCGTTTCGGTGTTTCTGTAAAACTGGTCTTAGCGTTCAGATTCAGTTAGCATGTCTTTTGGACTCACTCCTTTCGAATCTTTAAACCAAATATCAAATGCTGCATTCAGTATCTTTTATCTTTTTTGAATAGTTCCTCAACTTGCGATCCTTACAGTCCTTTACTAGGCTACACGTTCAAAATCCTTTTTGATATGGAACACGTTTATGTAATATCACCTACTCCATGGATTCTTCGACGCTTAAGTCTCTATATGCTATAAGTCGTGTACTCCTCCAGCTTTAGGCTATGTCCCTATCTGATTTTTTACTTATGTACTTTTCAAGCCAGCAAGTGATACCATTAGATTGTTGTTATCTTAGGGTTTATTAAATTCTGAAATTCCATTCGACCATTAACATCTTACTACGATTATTGACTTATTGCATCAACATCTTGTTACGGATATTTTTTGGTTTTCCTTTTTTTCATACTCTTAATAAAAATCTTTTGGGGTTTACTTCTTTTAGGTGTTGATACAACCTATTTTCAATAATCACCATTTTTGATTTTCATTACCAAAGCTGAGCTTCTATTCACTTGTTAAAGACCTTTCAAAGATTACTGATGTTTCTTTGATCTTTGATTTGTCTATATTATACCACGATCTCAGTCTTTGTAAACGGTTTTTTCGTAAACAAAGCGTAACAGTTTTGTAAACGTGCACATTAAAGCAATAAACTAACGCGAAACCCCTTATAACACTGGGTTCCGCGGTTTAGCAGACGTCTTAAACATTCCTGTAAACAGTATCAGGAATTAAGATTCAGCTCTTTTCGGGTCATAACAACGGTTGGATCTATGATAAAGCATGGCTTTACAGACTGGTTAACCGTCTGTAAAACCAGCTCGGGCTTCACGCTCTGCTGCTCAATATATTTAAGCTTAAGCTCCAGCACAGCTGTTTCCTCCTCTATAGAAAGAACCTTGATGTCTTTGATAAAAGGCCGGATGTTCTTAGGTACCAGCTTTCCTTTTTTATTTCTTTTTTCAAGGATCACCTCGTCCAGAGACAAATATGTTTTTAATAATTCATCCAGAGACGCTGCATTGATTCCAGCCGCAAGCATCACCTCGATCCGGTAGCTGCTGTCTGTCAGCGACGCGCTCAGGGAGGCTTTTCCCTGCGGAATCTTCCGGGCCTCAACGACCTTCAGGCCTTTGGGTAATGCGGCGTTCAGCCTTTTGGTAAACGCCATCAGGTCAATATCAGAAGTCAGTACCACATCGCCGTACTCACTGTCGCTCATGAGCCCAACGGACATGGCCAAAGCAAAGGATAGCTTGGGATGCGGGTTAAAACCGTTGGAATGGGCGATATTCAGCCCGGCACGCCGGAAGGCGCGCTGGAACAGACGCTGTTGATCTAAATGTGATATGAAGCGCAGCTCCTCGCCGCGTGTAAATTTAAACCGTATAGTGCTCATGGCATTTCCATCCTTTATTGAATTGCATAACGCCGCAATCGCTGCAGCCCTCGCGGCAATAGGGTGTCCGCGCTTCTTCTGCAGATTTTTCCCATTCTTTCTGCAGAAACGCCTTGGTGACGCCGATATCAATAAAATCCCAGGGCAGCAGTTCCTCAAAGCTTCGGCTGCGCAGAGCGTAAAAATCCGGATCAACGCCTGTTTTCTCAAAAACAGACAACCATTTCTGATGGTCATAGTGCTCCTGCCAGCCGTCAAATTTACAGCCGGCCTCGTGAGCGGCCAGAAGAACCTTGCCTAAACGGCGGTCACCTCTGGCGAACACGGCTTCCAGATAACTCAGGGAGCCGTCGTGCCAGTTATAGGAGATTTTCCGGTCTTTGATCAGGGATTTCAGCATCTTCTGTTTTTCGATGAACTGCCCGCCGGTGTTTTGTCCAAACCACTGGAAGGGTGTAAAAGGCTTGGGCACAAAGCAGGAGGTACTCAATACGATTTTTACAGCCTTATTGCGGTTTTCTCTCGGCACAGCAGCGTATTCGTCCAAAACTTTCTGCCCCAGAGCGGCAATGCCGGCAATATCTTCCGCGGTTTCTGTGGGCAGGCCGATCATAAAATAGAGCTTGATATGGCCCCAGCCGCGTTCAAAGGCGGTGCGGACTGTGCTCAGGAGGTTTTCTTCGGTAACGCCCTTGTTAATGACGTCGCGCATACGCTGGGTACCAGCCTCCGGCGCAAGGGTAATGCCTGTTTTCCGGATTTTCTGGATTTGTTCCAGCATGTCAATGCTCAGGGAATCGATACGGAGGGACGGCAGGGACACGCCAATGCACTGATCCTCGTAGTCGAAAACCAGATCCTCGATAAGTGTTTCGATTTTTGAGTAATCTCCGGAGCTTAGGGATGCCAGAGAGATTTCCTCATAACCGGTGGTTTTGAGCAGTGTTTTGATGCCTTCCTCGATGGTGCTCAGGCCCTTTTCGCGGATCGGGCGGTAAATCATACCGGCCTGACAGAAGCGGCAGCCACGCCCGCAGCCACGGAAGATTTCATAGCTTACCCGGTCGTGGACCGTTTCGGTATAAGGTACGATATAGGTCTCTGGATAATAAGCGCTGTCGAGGTCCTTTATGTAGCGCTTGCGGATTTTTTCCGGCGCTTCCCCAACAACCGGGGTGAAAGCCTTTAAGGTTCCGTCCTCATGGTAAGAGGCCTCGTAAAAAGCCGGAACATAGACGCCCTCGATGGCTGCGGCCTTTTTCAGGAAGTCAATTCGCGCGCCGCCCTCTGCCTTAAAGCTCCGGTAGGCGTCCATGAGCTCCAGAATGGATTCCTCCGCCTCGCCGATGACAAAAATATCCACAAAATCAGCCAGAGGCTCCGGATTGTAGGAGCAGGGGCCGCCCGCCATAATAAAGGGCGTCGCTTCATCCCGGTCCTTTGAGAGCAGGGGGATCCCCCCCAGCTCCAGCATATTGATGAGGTTGGTATAGCTCATCTCATACTGGAGGGTAAAACCCACAAAATCAAATTCGGAAACAGGGTCCATGGATTCCAGCGCGTAAAGGGGAATCTCCCGGCTGCGCAGCTGTTCCTCCATATCAACCCAGGGCGCAAATACGCGCTCACACCAGATATCCTTCTGGTCATTGAGCAGGCTGTACAATATTTTCATCCCCAGATGTGACATCCCCACCTCATAGGTATCGGGAAAAGCAAAGGCGTACCGGATCATACCAGGTGTCAGGTCTTTGTGTACAGCGCCCACCTCATTGCCCTGATAGGTGATCGGCTTGGTGACCAGGGGCAGCACCTTTTTATTAATCATCTCTTTATCGTAATGCATTGTATCCTCTTTAATTTTTTATTTCGTTAGCCTTCCTATCTTACAATAAGTGCAGGTAAAAGTCAAAAGGGAATCCAAAAAGAGCACGGCGCAAAAGTGTGCCGTGCTCCAATCCTGACTCAGGGTTCGACGATATTAAAGAAATATTCAAAGGTCACCATGTGCTCGGTCAGCTTTTTGAGAATGTCCTGGTTCCCTTCGATACTGGTGTTGGCTTTAAGCGCTGTGTCGGTGGTGGTTCCATCCCGAAGCTCCTTAGCGCCGGATAAATAGGCGTTACGCCAGGTTCCGGATTCCGCCTGATAGGCCAGCTGTTCAAGGGCGTCGGCGCAGGGTAAAGATAACGCCACGAGCTTTCTCGTGGCGGAGGCGCATTTTGCTTATCAGAACTCGGATTGATCAACTAAAACAAGAGACCTGTGCAAAGCTGCGTGGGTCTCTTGTTTATTTTTAATTCGGGCGGTATATTTTAAATAAAACCATCGCTATTTCGGACAAATTCTGATATAATATTAAACAAAAACTTGATGTCGACTTCATTTCATAAAAAAAGTACATCATTTATCTACAGGGGGTAGAGTATTGGAGAAATCAAAGGGGCGGCATCCTTTTCTTGAAGCCGTTAAAGGGTACCGTTGGGTTTTTTTGACGCTGATCGGCGTCTGTGTCGTCACCGTTCTTTTTTGCTTTCAATATTACCAGAGGCTGTACTCAACCATTCGTGATGAGAGCAAAACCTATCTTCAGGAAGTTTCATCCCGGATCTGTAAAAATATCGACCTTATTCTGGCCGATAATTTTAACGTTCTGTACACCATGGCGTCGTCACAGGAAGGTAAGGCATATCCCGCTTTTTCCGATATCCAGCCCGTTCTCCAGAGTCAGCGCGCGCACTCAAATTACAAAAGTCTGATGCTCATTGATACCGATGGTAACGCCTTTAATGTGGATGACAGCACAGGTATTTTTTTAAATCTGGACGCCGAGGCCCGGGAAAAGATCCTTGGTAAAAGCGAGATCCTGTCTACGACCCAGATGATCAACAATCAGGAATACATCATCTTTTCGGTGCCGCTGAACGGCCTGAGAGTCGGCGGCCGGGAGATGATTGCCCTGATGGCCAGCTATGACCCGGCGGCCTTTGACCAGGTTCTTTCCATGTCGTCCTTTGGTGAAAAGGCTTACTCACAGCTCATTACCAAATCCGGCACCTCTGTGACCCGGCCCACCTCTAAATACGCCATGCAGACCGGCTATAATATTTTCGCCTCGATCAAAGACGCCAGCTTCGACGATGGGAGCAGCCTGGAAAAATTAAAGGCCGATATCGACGCAGACCGGTCCGACCAGCTGAGCTTTACCGCCGACGGCGTCCACCGGTATATGATCTATACCCCGATCACCCAGGGGGACTGGTATCTCCTGAACTTTGTGCCCGTACAGGTGGTTAACCAGAAATCGGAGGCGCTGCTCAGAAGCACCCTCGTTATCTGCGGCTTTATCAGTCTGGCTTTCCTCTTTTTAATCGCTTTTATCCTGTACACCTTCAACAAACACCGGAAAAAGCTGGAGGAAATCGCTTATGTTGACCGGGTGACCGGCGGTAACACCATTCAGCGGTTTTACGATCTCGCCCGTGGGTTTCTGGAAAAGGCTGAGCCCGGCACCTACGCCGTTGTTTTTACAAATATCGAGAAATTCAAGGTATTAAATGAGCAGTTCGGCCGTAAAAACTGTGACCTGATCCTGCGTCTTTTTGACCAGCACATCCAGTCCCGCCTGTCAGAGGAGGAATGTATGGGGCGCCTCTCAGCAGACAATTTCTGTATCCTGATGCAGTATCAGGACGACGCTTCCCTGCTGTCACGGTTTTCTGAGTGGTATTTTTCGGCCAATGCCAAAATACACGCTGAAAACGCCTCGATGACGCTGCCCGTCACAGAATACGGTATTTATGTGGTCATCGACCCTTCCCTGCCTGTCACTCAGATGATTGACCGCGCCAGGCTGGCGCTGCGCAGTCCGGCCAAGGCCATTGAAAACAAGCTGCATTATTCTTTCTATGACGATGCCACAAGGCAGCAGCTCCTGCGTGAAAAACAGCTGGAGGACATGATGGAGGCCGCCATTCAAAAAAAGGAGTTTCAGGTTTACCTTCAGCCCAAATACCATCTGCCGGAAGAGGTGATCGGCGGGGCCGAGGCCCTTGTCCGCTGGTTTAACACTCCCAGCAAAATGATTTTTCCAGATGAGTTTATTCCGCTTTTTGAAAGAAACGGGTTTATCATACAGCTTGACCTCTACGTGTTCGAGGAGGTCTGCCGCACGCTCCGGAAGTGGCTGGATCATGGCCTGACACCGGTCAAAATATCCATCAACTGTTCCAGAATGCACCTGAAGGACCCCCATTTCCTGAAGCCCTATATTGAGCTGTCGGAAAAATACAGCATTGACCGCAAGTATCTGGAAATTGAGCTGACCGAGAGTATCGTGCTCGAAAATACCGATCAGCTTGCCCAAATCATCGAGACCATCCGGAGCGCCGGTTTTGGCTGCTCCATGGATGACTTTGGCAGCGGCTATTCCTCGCTGAACCTTATCCGCACCATTCCAGTGGACACGCTGAAGCTGGACCGCATCTTTTTCTACGGAAGCGCCGCCCAGTCTACTAAAAGCGAGGCCGTGGTCAAAAACATCATCAGCATGGCCAAGGCGCTCTCCATGGAGGCGGTTGCCGAGGGGATTGAGGAGCGCGCCCAGGTTGAAATGCTGAAAAAGGCCGGCTGCGATTATATTCAGGGGTATGTGTTTGCAAAGCCCATGAGCATAAAGGATTTTGAACGTCTGCTTTTTGGTAAAAATATTGAATAGACAAGGAGGGCACCGCTGTGCAATCTGAAAAAAAAGTGTTTTTTATCCGGGTGTTACTGGTTTTTACCGCCATTGCGCTGCTGCTTTTTCTGGCCTCCTGCAGCGCGCCTGAGAAAACAGAAAACGCCGAGATCCTGTCGCAGAAGGCCGCTGATCCCTCACGGACACAGCTGACCATTCTGGTTAAATACGCCTTTAGCATCAACCGCTTTGAAGAGGCCGTGGAGGCAAAATTCCCGGACATTGATATTGTGCAGGTCGGCAACTATACCCACAGTATGGGCACAGACGAGTACAAAAAAAGGTTAGAGCATGACGACCTGACCGATATTGTTATGACCTGGCCCATGAGCGTGGGCGAAGAATACCTTGAGGACCGCCTTCTGGACCTCTCAGGAATGGCTTTCACCAGCCGGTACAACCTGTCGACGCTCAATGAAATGTCCCAGGACGGCAGCCTCTACTACCTCCCCGGTCCCGCCCAGGTCAGGGGAATTATCTACAATAAAACCCTTTTTCAGGAAAAGGGCTGGAATGTTCCGACGGATTACAGCAGCTTCATCGCGCTCTGCAAAACCATCGAGGACAGCGGTATGCGTTCCATCCAGTTTGGCTTTGAAAATGAGGAGGTCCTGGATACAGCCTTTGTGGGCTACAATTACGGAAATTTTTACAGTAAGCCCCAGGACGCCCAGTGGCTGGACAGCTATAACGCCGGAAACGGGAGCTTTGGCGACCATTTTGGCGCGGCGCTCGATGTATTTAAGGAAATGTGCGACGCGGGTGTATGGAAAAAGAGCGACCTGGATATTTCCTACTCTGACCGGGAGCGCATGCTCACAACCCGCGAATGCGCCATGGTGGAGGATTCGGTTTTAATGGCGAGGATGGCAAGTTCACTGTTGGGCTCCGAGGATGAGTTTGCCCTGATGCCCTTTTTTAATCCCGGCATTGACAACGAATGGGCACGGCTGTACCGGGTCTGCTATATCGGCATGAATAAGCACCTCGCGGAGCCTGAAAATAAAGAAAAGTACGAGTTGGCGCTTAAGCTCATGGATTATATCTCCACCCCGGAAGGCCAGGAGGCCCTGGGCGCGGATACCGGCGCCATGTTCTCGAGTCTCGTTGGTGTGGCGCCGCCGGATGTCCCCGAAATTCAGGCGCTGCTCCCCACCCTCAATCACGGGCGCTACACCACCTTTCCAGAACTGGAAAACGCTCAGCCTGCCCTGCGAAAGGGCTTGAGTGGTCTGCTGCGGGGAGATATGACCAAGGAAGATGTCATTAAAATGGTGGACGCTCAGAATACCTCGCCGCCAGAGGCTGAGGACGAGACGGCCATCGGCACGGCCGACTCGGATTTTACCCTGATTGAGACCGGGAATTTTGTCACCGACGCCATGCGCAGCCAGAGCGGCTGTGATATCGCCCTCTTTCTGGACAACGGAAAGGACGGAAAATACAATGGCAAGGGCATCAGCGCACGCTTTTACAGCGGACCCGTTACCTCGGCCGATGTCCTGCGCATCCTGCCCGACCTCAAGCACGATGAGACCGGTACGCTCTGGAAGGTAAGCATGACCGGCGAAAACCTGATTCAAACGCTGGAATACGCCATTCCTGTGGATAATAACGTGACCGGCTGGTTTTACTACTTTTCCGGCCTCCGGGCCGAGTACGCGCCGTCAGCCGAGCCCGGGCAGCGTATCCGTAAGATCATAACAGACGATGGCCGGGCCATTGACCCGGATCAGATGTACACAGTCGCTGTCATGGATGAAACGGTCCCGGCGGAATTTTTCATTACCTGTGAAAAAACCGGAGATTCCATTGCTGCGGTTGTCGAGCAGGCCATCAGCGGCAGCGGTGCCATTGCCCCGAGCGGAGACGGCCGCTTCACCGTCATTCAGAATTAGGATAAGCAAAAAGGACAGCCGCGTACATTACGCGTGGCTGTCCTTTTTTCAGTCGGCTTTTTTCCTGAGGATTATAAAAAACAAGACGATTCCAACTCCGAGTAAAATATGTCCGATCCCGGCGATACCAGAAATGGATGCGCTCAAGGCGCCGCTGACCGGAATCGACAGCACCTGAATAATCCCCCGCCAGGCCAGTGTTACGGCTGTGATACAGAGGCCGGTGTTGTACAGAATATAAAACGCCTTGAATTTCCTGTCGGTTATAACGTCGGGCAGGTTTTTGACAAACAGCGCCACGATCAGAAAGCCGATCATCCCAAGCACAAAGAGATGCGTGTGGACAAAGCCCAGGTTGGTCTGGCCGGTAAAATGGTTAAATTTTGTAAATTCCCTGTAAAACACACCGCCTGCCATGGCGAGCAGCGCGTAGGTAAAAGCGGTGTTGATCATTTTCTTCATTTTCAGACACTCCTTTCAATATGAACATCGTTCATGATCAATCATAGTGTATCGCCGGACCTTTGTCAAGCAGATACAAAAAGCACAGCGCAAAATTGTGCTGTGCCCTCCGCTTCGTTAATTTTCGATCCCCAGCTGGGTTTTGTACATACGGCAGTAAACGCCGCCCAAAGCCATGAGCTCCTGATGGCTGCCCATCTCAGCGACACGGCCGTTTTCCAGCAGAAGTATCTGGTCTGCGTCACGGATTGTCGAGAGCCGGTGGGCGATCATAAAGGAGGTGCGCCCCTGTGTAAGGCGCCGCATGGCCTCCTGGATGCGCCGTTCGGTACGTGTGTCCACAGAGCTGGTGGCTTCGTCCAGAATCAGGATGGGCGCGTCGGCCAGAATCGCGCGGGCAATGGTGAGGAGCTGGCGCTCGCCCTGGCTCAGGCTTCCCCCGCCGTCGGTGATGACTGTCTGATAGCCCTCGGACAGGCGGCTGATAAACCCGTGAGCCCCTGCGGCCCTTGCGGCTTCGATTACTTCGCTGTCCGCGGCGTCCTCCCGCCCATAGCGGATATTTTCCAAAATGCTCATATGAAACAGGGCCGTATCCTGAAGCACGACGCCAAAGCACCGTCTCAAATCCGCCAGGCGGTAATGCCTCAGGTCGCGGCCGTCTAGCAGAATACGTCCGTCCGTTACATCATAAAACCTTGTCAGCAGGCTGATGATGGTGGTTTTTCCCGCTCCGGTCGCGCCGACAACCGCCACGCGGGTTCCGGCTTTGGCCTCAAAGCTCACATCCTTCAGGATCATCGTATCCGGCGTGTAGCCAAAAAATACATGGTCGAAAGCGATGTCGCCCCTGGGATGGACAATGGGCATTGCGTCCGGAGGGTCTGGCGGCTCTGGGATTTCGTCGAAGATTTCAAAGATCCGCTCAGCGCCGGCCACGGCGGTCTGAAAAACATTGTAAATATTGGCGATTTCATTGAGAGGGCGTGTAAACTGCCTGGAGTACAGCAGAAAGCTCGAGATGGTCCCGATGCTTACCAGCCCCTGGGCGGCCATAACACCGCTGACAATGGAGACCGATATAAAGCTGAGGTTTTTGATCACATTCATGAGCGGCATGAGGTAGCCGGACCAGACCTGGGCTCTGGTGCCCACATCACAGAGCGCGTCGTTGTTTTTCTCAAATTCCGCGATAACAGCTTCCTCCCTGCCATAGGCCTTGACCAGAGCCAGCCCTGAGATGGTCTCCTCGATTTCGCCGTCCAGCCGGCCGAGCGCCGCCTGCTGTTGCTTATACAGCTTTCGGGTAACGCGGGTAACGGTGCGGGTCAGCAAAAAAACCAGAGGCACGACGGCCAGGGCCGCCAGCGTCAGCCAGATATTGAGGGCAAGCATAATGCCAAGCACCCCCACAAAGGTAAAGACCAGCATCATGAGCTGCGCCAGGGAATCGGAAATGGTGGAGCTGATATTGTCGATGTCATTGGTGAGACGGCTCATGAGGTCGCCGTGGGGGCTCCGGTCAAAAAAGGCCAGCGGCAGCTCCTTCATCACGTCAAACAACGCTTTGCGGATATAACAGATCATGCGCTGGGATACCGAGGCCATGACAAAATTCTGCGCGAAACGGACGGCCCAGTCGCCCGTGTAGGTGAGCAGCAGAAAAACGAGGAGCGAAACAGACAGATGGCCGTTGTTGATGCTGTCGATGATTTTTCCGATCAGCAGCGGCGCCAGCATGGCGGAAAGAGAGGCCAGTCCAGATAAAACAAAGACCAGCCACAGGCCCTGGCGGTGGCCTCTGGTCAGGCTCCAGAGCCGGGACAGCGTTCCCTTCATGTTTTGGGGCTTAACCACCTCGGCCATCCTGTGTTTGCCGGGTGAGCGCCGGGCTGGCGGCAGTCCTGCGGGATTAGCGGCGGGCATGTTCATCATCTCCTATCTGGGATTTATAAATTTCCCGGTAGACCGGGCTCTCTGCCATGAGCGTTTCATGGCTGCCGAGTCCGGAGACACGGCCCTCGTCCATACAGAGGATTTTATCCGCCCGCATGACCGAGGCGATACGCTGGCTGATGAGGATCACGGTGGCGCCCCTGGCGTATTCCCGGATCCGGCTCATGACTGCCGCCTCAGTGGTGGCGTCAAGGGCACTGGTGCTGTCGTCCATTATCAAAACCGCGGGGCGGCGGATCAGGGCCCGCGCGATGGAAAGCCGCTGCCGCTGCCCGCCGGACAGGTTCACCCCGCCCTGTCCCAGAACCGTGTCGCAGCCCTTGGGAAAGCTGCTGATAAATTCATCGGCGCAGGCGGCATGGGCGGCGGCATCCAGGGTTTTATCGTCCGCGTCCGGATCGCCCCATTTTAAATTCTCCCGGATGGTGCCGGAAAACAGCAGGGCTTTCTGAGGTACCATGCCAATGAGGGCCCGCAGCTCCGCGGTTTTGAGGCTGCGCACATCCCTGCCGCCCACCAGCACCCGCCCTCCGGCAGCGTCATAAAACCTTGGAATCAGGCTGACCAGTGTGGACTTGCCGGAGCCGGTAGCCCCGATGATGCCCAAAACCTGCCCGCTGTCCAGACTGAAGGATACGTCCTCCAGCGCCTTCTCAGGCGAATGGCTGTAGGAGAAGGAAACATGCTCAAAGGCAACACTGCCGCCGGCCGCGGCGGACATGGGCGTTTCCGGCTCGGACATGGCCGGCCTTTCGGAGAGCACCTCCTGGACACGCTCGGCCGAGGCGGTGGCCCGTACCATGGTATTGAGGATATTGGAAACCATGGACAGGGCAAACAGCACCTGGGTCATATAATTGACCGAGGCCATGAGCTTCCCCACATCCTGATGTCCTCCGGTACCCCCCAGCCACAGCAGCACCACAATCCCAATGTTGACAGTCAGGTTGATCAGTGGGCCAAACACCGCGCTCACACGGGTGGCTGAGACGCCGGCCCCTGCCAGTTCTTCGGCGGCGGTGGCAAAGCGGCTGGTTTCATAGGCTTCTCTGCCAAAGGACTTGACCACTCTGATGGCGCTCAGAAACTCACGGCTTACACTGTTCAGACGGTCCAGCCTGCGCTGGAGCCGTACAAACCTCGGATAGCCGAAGCGCATATTTCCCAGGATAAGCAGCGTCGAAACCACCAGGATGATCAGAATCATCGGGGTCTGTCTGGGCGTTTGGGTAATGATGAGGAGGATGGCGCCAATGCAGGTGATGGGCGCTTTGACCAGTATGCGCATGGTACCGTTAATGAAATTCTGTATCTGGGTGACGTCGTTGGTAATGCGGGTGATCAGAGACGCGGGATGAAGCCGGTCGATGTTTTCAAAGGAAAAGGACTGGATTTTCCGGTACAGCTCTGAGCGGAGCTCTTTCCCGATCTGCTGGGAGGTGCGGACCGAAAGGTTGTTCCGGATGACCGCGCCTGCCGCGCCCACAAAAGCCACCCCCAGCATAATGGCGCCAAAATAGAGCACGGTGCCCACGTCCTGGTTTTTTACCCCGTCGTCCACAATGTGAGACATGAGCGTGGGCTGCAGAAGATCACTGAGGGACTCGACCGTCAGAAAAAAGATGGCGGTGAGAAACAGCCCAAGGTGTTCTTTGATTTTTGTTAGGATCAGCTTCATGGTAATTCCTGCCTTTTAATTTCAGATGTCTCTATTGTAGCATAAAAAAAGCGTCAAGCGGGTAAAAGCAAATCCGTTATTCCGCTTTTCAAAGCATTTTTATGTTTGTAACAGGCGCAGCTTTATTGATTGCAAAAATTTTTTGAGCCCTAAAAGACCATATTCTATTTATTTCCTTTAATTTGCATTAATTTTGTGTTAAAATTGGCTTGTTTGTGGAAGCAAATATAAAAAAATAAGGAGGAGTATTTATGGAAACAATCGATGTTGGTTTCTTATCGCTGTTACCACCGATCATCGCGATCGTTCTGGCGTTATGCACCAAAGAAGTTATTTCATCGTTGTTAATCGGAATACTTTCAGGGGGACTTATCTACGCGTTAAACACAGGCGGCGGCATCATCGAGATGAGCAGCGTAGCCTTTGGCGTTACTGCTGAGACCGTTGGTTCGCCTGGCAAGTTTAACATCATTCTCTTTTTGGCCCTGCTGGGGGCGCTGGTTTATGTGGTCACCATGGCCGGGGGCTCAAAAGCCTACGGGAACTGGGCCTCAACCAAGCTGAAAAGCAAAAGAAGCGCACAGCTGGCAACCAGCTTTCTGGGAATGCTGATTTTCATCGACGACTACTTCAACTGCTTAACGGTCGGTACGGTTATGAAACCCGTTACGGACAAGTACAATGTATCCCGTGCAAAGCTGGCCTACATCATCGACGCCACCGCGGCGCCGGTCTGCATTATCGCCCCGATTTCAAGCTGGGCGGCAGCGGTTGGATCAACCTTGTATGAAACCGGAGCCTTCACCAATGAATTACAGGCATTCTTCGCGACCATCCCATACAATCTTTACGCTATTTTATCCATTATCATGGTACTGGCGCTGGCCGCAACCAATCTGGAATTCGGGCCCATGGCCAAGGAAGAATACAAAGCTGAGAAAGAAGGTGACCTGGGCGCTGTCGCGGACGATATGGAGAGCAACCAGGAGGTCTCCGACAAAGGAACCGTCTGGGATCTGATCATCCCCATCGGCGCGCTGATTGTGTTCTCAATCATTTCCATGCTGTGGAACGGCGGCTACTGGGCCGGCGAAGGCCTGAGCATCGGCGAAGCCTTTGGGAACTGCGACGCTTCTGC